>NZ_JBYSXL010000005.1:44860-125122 GCF_058782155.1 Methylobacterium sp. FW306-05-D | reverse complement strand
GCCCGCTGCCCCACCGCCGAAGCCCGCTCAGGCGGAGGCGCCCGCCGAGGCCGCGCAGACGCTCCTGCGGGTCCCGGCCGATGCAATCGAGGCCCTGACGCGGGCGACGCACGAACTGGCCAGCGCCCTCGGTGGCGAGGCCGTGCTGGCGGAGGGCATCGCCCGCCTCGGCCGGCGGGCCGCCGACCTCGCCCGCCTCGCCGAGCGCCGGCGCGGCGCCCGCGGATCGGAGCCGGACGCGGATGCGCGCACCCTGGAGACCGGGCTCCTCGCCCTGGCGCGCGACGCCGCTGACCTGGTCCGGATCCGCAGCGCCCTCGCCTCCTCCGTGGACGGCGCCATGAACCGGGTCGCCGGCGAGGCCGAGCGACTGGCCCTCGTCCCCGCCGAGAGTGCCTTCGGCGGGTTCGCGCGGGCGCTGCGCGACCAGGCCCGCGAGGCCGACCGCGCCATCGAGGTGACCGTGCGCGGCCTCGACCTCCCCCTGGACCGGGGCATGCTCCAGGTCCTCAAGGACCCGGTCCTGCACGCCTTGCGCAACGCCCTCAGCCACGGGGCCGAACCGCCGGAGGCGCGCCGGCGCCTCGGCAAGCCGGACGCCCTGGCCATCGGTCTGGACGTCGAGGTCCAGGGCGGCCGCCTCGTCGTCCGCATCCACGACGACGGGCGCGGACCGGACCTCGTCGCCATCGCCGAGACCGCCCGCCGCCGCGGCCTGCTCGACGCCGATGCCGCTCCGGAGCCGGAGGCGCTCCTCGCCCTGGTCTTCGAGCCGGGTTTCTCCACCGCCACCGCGATCGACACCCTCTCGGGCCGGGGCATCGGCCTCTCGGTGGTGGCGGATGCGGCGCGCCGCCTCGGCGGCACCGTCCGGCTCGCGCCCCGCGAGCCCTTCGGCACCGAACTGGTCATGGCGCTGCCCCTCTCGGCCGCGCGCCGGGCGATGCTTCTCGTGCAGGCCGGCGCGATCACCTACGCGATCCCGAGCGCCTCGGCCGAGCGGCTGCTGCGCCTGGACCGGAGCGCCCTCGCCCAGGTCATGGGCCGGACCGTGGCGCAGGTGGAAATCGGGGGCAGTTCCGTCAGCCTGCCGGTGCTCGACCTCGCGAGCCTCCTCGGCCTTTCGGAGAGCGCTCGGGAAGCCGGGGATCCCTGCCCGGCGATCCTGCTCCGGGGCAACGGACGCCGCTGCGTGCTCGCCGTCGAGGCGCTGTCCGACGTGACGACCCTGCGCGTGCTGCCGGCGCCGCCGATCGGGACCGATCCGCGCCTGATCACCGGAACGGTGATCCTGCCGGGAGACCGGCCCGCCCTGGTCCTCGATGCCGAGGGCCTGATCGCCCGGGCGGCCGAGACCGGCGGGGCTGCGGCGCCGCAACCCACAGGCCACCGCGGAACGATCGCCCAGGCGCCACGTTCGACGATCCTCGTCGTGGACGACTCCATCACCACGCGAACCTTGGAGAAGGGTATCTTGGAAGCGGCAGGGTACCGCGTCGTCGTCTGCGTCGACGGCCAGGATGCGCTCGACCGCCTGCGCGCGGGCATCGAACCGGTGGACCTCGTCGTCGCCGACGTGGAGATGCCGCGCCTCGACGGCTTCGGCCTGCTCAAAGCCCTGCGCGCCGAGGAGGCCTTCGCGCATCTCCCGATCATCCTGATGACGTCGCGCGGCGACGCGGAGGACGTGGCGCGCGGCCTCGACCTCGGCGCGGACGCCTATCTGACGAAGCAGACCTTCGACCAGCGCAAGCTCCTCGACACCATCGGGCAATTGCTGTGATCGAACACGAGCGGGACGGATCGACGCCGGGGGCGCCCGCGCGGATACGGGTGATGCTGGTCGAGGATTCCCTGGTGGTGCGCCAGCTCCTCATCCACATCGTCGGCCGGGATCCGCGCCTCGAGGTCGTCGCGGCCGTGGCCTCGGGCGAGGAGGCCCTGGCGACGATCGGGCGGGTCCGGCCCGACGTCGTGTCGATGGACATCCGCCTGCCCGGCATCGACGGCCTGGAGACGACCCGGCAGATCATGGCCGAGCGGCCGACGCCCATCGTGGTCATCGCCGACGCGATCGAGGATTCGTCCCTGCGGATCTCGATGAACGCCCTGCGGGCCGGCGCCCTCTCGGTGGTGGAGAAGCCGGTGGCGACCACCAATGCCGGCTACGACGCCGCGGCCAGCGAGATCTGCACGCAGCTGCGCATCATGGCCGCCGTGCCGGTGATCCGGCGCCGGCCGATCGGCTCCGAATGGGCCGGCCGCCTCGCCAGCCCACCGCCCGTGGCGGCCTCGCTCAAGGTGCCGGAGGCCGCCAGCGTGCTGGCGATCGCGGCCTCGACCGGCGGGCCGCCCGCCCTCGCCCGCGTCATCGGGGCTCTGCCGGCGCGGTTTCCCCTGCCGGTCCTCGTAGTCCAGCACATGGGCCCCGCCTTCATGGAGGGCTTCGCCAGCTGGCTCAACGGAGTGGTCGGCCTGTCGGTGACCCTCGCCCGCGACGGCGAGCGCGCCGAGCCCGGCCGCGTCTACGTCGCGCCGGGGGACCGGCACCTGGAACTCGGCGGGGGCGGTCACCTGCGGATCAGCGACGCTGCCCCGGTGGGGGGGCAGCGCCCGGCCGCCACGGCCCTGTTCCGTTCGGTCGCGCGGCACGCCGGCGCGCGCGGCATCGGCGTGCTGCTCACCGGCATGGGTGAGGACGGTGCCCTCGGCCTCCTCGACCTGCGCCGGGCCGGGGGCCTCACCGTGGCCGAGGACGAGAGCACCGCGGTGGTGTTCGGCATGCCGGCCGCCGCCATCCGCCTGTCGGCCGCCGGGACCGTCCTGCCCCTGGACCGGATCGCCGCCCATCTCGCCCGCGTCGCGGAGGCCGCGCCGTGACCGAGGCCGCCCCGCCCCGCCTCCTCCTGGTCGAGGATTCCGAGACCCAGGCCCTCGAATTGCGGCTGCTGCTCGAATCCAGGGGCTTCGCGGTGGAGCGCTGCGCCACCGCCGAGGCCGCCCTCGATCACCTCAACACCCGCCTGCCCGATCTGGTGGTGGCCGACCACCATCTCCCCGGCATGAACGGCGACGAGTTCGCCCGCCAGCTCCGGCTCTCCCTGCGCACCCGCGCCCTGCCCCTCCTGATGCTCACCGGCGCCCGCGACGGCGAGCGCCAGGGCCTGGAGAGCGGCGCCGACGCCTACGTGGCGAAGTCGGCCGACCGGGATCTCCTCGTGCTGCGCATCCGCGCCCTTTTGCGCGAGCGCATGGGCGGCAGCGACGGACCGGGCATCTCCGCCTTCCGCCGCGGCCGCGTTCTCGTGGTCGACGCCAGCGCCACCTACCGGACCTTCCTCGCCGGCCTGCTCGCCCACGAGGGCCAGGAGGTCACCACCGCGGACAGCCACGCCACGGCCCTGGCGGCCCTCGCGGCGGAAGGCGCCGCCTTCGACTGCGTGACGATCGACCTCCTCGCCACGACCTATGACGGCCTCGCCCTGTGCCGGGCGATCAGCGACCATCGAAACGCCGGTCTGGCGGGCCGCGAGGCCGGCGCGCCGACCTTCCAGGTCGTCGGCATCGCCGGCTCGAATCCGGCCAAGGACTTCCTCGTCGAGGCCTTCGCGGCCGGTGCCGACGACGTCGTCTCGAAATCCGATGGCGAGATCCTGGTGATGCGGGTGCGCAGCCTCGTGCGCCGCAAGCTCCTGGAGGAGGACAACCGGCGGATCGCCGGGGAATTCGGCGCCCGCGAGCGGGCCCTGGAGCGCGCCCGGGCGGAGGCCGAGGCGGCCGAGGCGCGAGCCGCGCTCGCCGGGGCCCTGGAACGGGCCAATGCCGACCTCGCCACCGCCAACCGCAAGCTCACCGACGCTCAGGCCAAGCTCGTCCAGGCCGCCAAGATGGCCTCCCTCGGCGAGTTGGTGGCCGGCATCGCCCACGAGATCAACAACCCCCTGGCCTTCATCCTCGCCCACCAGGGCACCGTGGAGCGCATCCTCGGCGAGGTCGCCGCCGCCCCGGATTCTCCCGACAGCCCGCGCCGGCTCAAGAAATGCGGCGACCGCGTCGGGGCGATGCGCATGGGCCTGACCCGCATCCAGGACCTCGTCCTGAACCTGCGCAAGTTCTCCCGCCTGGACGAGGGCGAGCGTACCCTGGTGAACGTGCCGGAGGCGATCGAGACCGTGCTCGCCCTGATCCAGCACAAGCTCGGCGACCGGATCGCGGTGGTCCGGGATTTCGCCGGCCGGGCGGAGATCCACTGCACGCCCGCCCTGCTGAACCAGGTCGTCATGAACATCCTCGGAAACGCCGCGGACGCGATGCCCGAGCCCGGCACCATCACCATCGAGACGCGCAGTCTCCCCGACACGGACGTCATCCGGATCAGCGACACCGGACCCGGCATTCCCGAAACGCTGCGGGAGAAGATCTTCGAGCCGTTCTTCACCACGAAACCCGTCGGTTCGGGGACGGGCCTCGGCCTCGCGATTGCCTACAGTGTCGTGCGGGCGCATAGCGGCACGCTCAGTGTCGAGGCCGCCCCCGGAGGCGGGGCCTGTTTCGTGATCGGCATTCCACGGCAGGCGGGTTGAGCATGTCACAGGGCACAATCCTCGCCGTCGACGACGAACCGGACATCCTCATCGCCCTCGAGGACCTGTTCGAGGACCAGTACCGCGTCCTCACCACGACCAAGCCGGTCGAGGCGCTGCAGATCCTGGCCGACAACCCGGACATCGCCGTGATCCTCTCGGACCAGCGCATGCCCGGCATGACCGGCGACGCCATGCTGGCCGAGGCACGCAAGCGCCATGACGCCCAGGCGATCCTGCTGACCGGCTACGCCGACATGAGCGCCGTGGTGGCGGCGCTGAACCAGGGCGGCATCACCGGCTACGCGACGAAGCCCTGGGACGCGAACCTGCTGCGCAACACCGTGCGGCAGGCCTATGAGCGCCACCAGCTTGGCCGCGACCTCGCCACCGAGCGGGCGCTCCTGCGCGGCCTCCTCGACAACGCCGAGGACGCGATCTCCTTCAAGGATGCCGAGGGGCGCTTCGTGCGCCTCAACGCCCGCAAGGCCGCGGGCCTCGGGGGCGAGGTCGCCGGCTGCCTCGGACGCACCGAGGACGCGATCCTGGGTGATGGCGAGGCGATCCGCAGCGCGGACGCCGCCGCCATCGCCGCCGGGGAATCCAGTGAAAGCCTGGTCGCCGAGGGGGCGGTCGGTGCTGAGCGCTGGCGCCACGTCGTCCGCGTGCCGATCCGCGACGCGGCCGGGGAGATCACCCATCTCGCCACCATCGAGCGCGACGTCACCGAACAGAAGACCCTGGAGGCGCGCCTGCGCCAGTCGGACAAGATGCAGGCGCTGGGCACCCTGGCCGGCGGCATCGCCCATGATTTCAACAACCTGCTGATGGCGATCCTCGGCAGCCTCGAACTCGTCGCGCCGAAGGTCGCCGACCAGCCGCGGGTCCAGCGCCTGGTGGGCAACGCGATGCAGGCGGCCCAGCGCGGCGCTTCCCTGACCAAGCGCCTTCTCAGCTTCAGCCGCTCCCGCGACCTGCGCCCCCGCGCCGTCGACGTGAACGACCTCATCACCGGGATGAACGACCTCCTCGCCGGCAGCCTCGGCGGCCTCGTCGCCGTTGAAACGATCCTGGCGCCCGAGGCGCCGGCCGCCTGCGTCGATCCGGATCAGCTGGAACTCGCGATCCTGAACCTCTGCATCAACGCCCGGGACGCGATGCCCGAGGGCGGCCGGATCGTCGTGGCCACCCGCAGCCTCACCCTCGAGGACGATCCCGACCTGCCGGCCGGGGCCTACCTGTCCGTCGAGATCACCGATGCGGGCAGCGGCATCGCCCCGGAGATCCTCGCCCGGGTCTGCGAGCCGTTCTTCACGACGAAGGCCGTGGGCCAGGGCACGGGCCTCGGCCTCGCCATGGTGTTCGGCCTCGCCCAGCAATCCCACGGGCGCCTGCGGATCGAAAGCGCGCCCGGGGAAGGCACCCGCGTCCAGATCATCCTGCCGCGGGTCGAGGCGGCGAGCCCGAGCGAGGCGGCGCGGCCCGGCACTGCCGTCGCCCAGGGCCGTGGCGCGCGCATCCTCGTCGTCGACGACGACCCCGAGGTCCGGCACGTGACGGCCTCGTTCCTGTCGAGCTTCGGCTACAGCGAGCGCGAGGCCAGCGACGGTTCGACCGCCCTGTCGCTGATGGAGCAGGGCCGGTTCGACCTCGTCGTGGCCGATCTGGCGATGCCGGGAATGACCGGCGTCGAATTCGCCGAGATCGTGCGCGCGCGCTGGTCGGACGTGCCCGTGCTCATCGTGACCGGGCATGCCGAGGCGATTCCGATCCCGGCCGATCTGCCGGTGCTGCGCAAGCCCTTCGAATCGGCCGATCTCGCGGCGGAGGTCTCGCGCCTCCTCGACCGGGCCGCCTGAAGCGGGCGCATCGCGCAAAGAAAAAGGCGGCCCGGGGGCCGCCTTCTGGGTCTTCGGAGAGAAGCGTTCCCTACGCCGCGTCGTCCACCAGCACCGGGCCGGAATCCTTGCCGCGCGCGTCGACGTCACGGTCGACGAACTCGATGACCGCCAGGGGGGCGTTGTCGCCGTAGCGGAAGCCGGCCTTCATGATGCGGCAGTAGCCGCCCGGACGGGTGTTGTAGCGCGGGCCGATCACGGCGAAGAGCTTGCGGACCATGGCCTCGTCACGGATCTGCGACATGGCGAGACGGCGGGCATGCAGGCTGTCGGTCTTGCCCAGCGTGATCAGCTTCTCGATGACCGGACGCAGGTCCTTGGCCTTCGGCAGGGTGGTGACGATCTGCTCGTGCTTGATCAGCGCGGCGGACATGTTGGCGAACATCGCCTTGCGGTGCTCGGTGGTGCGGTTGAAACGACGACCGCGAAATCCATGACGCATGATGGCTGTCCTTGGTTGATGGCCGCCGTGCCACGGTACGGCCAAGCGCCCCTCCGAATCGATCTTCGGGGCTGTTGATTCCGCATGACCCCGCGGCGGGATTCGTGTCGGGGTCCGCGTTGGGCGAACCCCGTGTCATCGGCCGAAACGGCGGCGCGGTGACGCGCCGTCAAGTCCCGACCGAGAGGGTTCGCCTCAGTAGTGCTCTTCGAAGCGCTTGGCGAGGTCCTCGATGTTCTCCGGCGGCCAGCCGGGGATGTCCATGCCGAGGTGCAGGCCCATCGCGGCGAGCACTTCCTTAATCTCGTTGAGCGACTTGCGGCCGAAGTTCGGGGTGCGCAGCATCTCGCCCTCCGACTTCTGGATGAGGTCGCCGATGTAGACGATGTTGTCGTTCTTCAGGCAGTTCGCCGAACGCACCGAGAGCTCGAGCTCGTCGACCTTCTTGAGCAGGGCCGGGTTGAAGGGGAGCTGCGGCGCGAGCGGCTGCGCCTCCTCCTTGCGGGGCTCCTCGAAGTTCACGAACACCTGGAGCTGGTCCTGGATGATGCGCGCGGCGTAGGCCAGGGCATCCTCCGGCGACACCGCACCGTTGGTCTCGATCGTCATCGTCAGCTTGTCCTTGTCGAGATCCTGGCCCTCGCGGGTGGTCTCGATGCGGTAGGACACCTTGGTGACGGGGGAGAACAGCGCGTCCACCGGGATCAGGCCGATCGGCGCGTCCTCGGGACGGTTGCGCTCGGCCGGGACGTAGCCCTTGCCGGTGGCGACCGTGAACTCCATGCGGATCTCGGCGCCGTCGTCGAGCGTGCAGATCACGAGGTCGGGGTTCAGGATCTGGACGTCGCCGACGGTGCCGATGTCGCCGGCGGTGACGATGCCGGGGCCGGTCTTGCGCAGGGTCAGGCGCTTCGGGGCCTCGGTCTGCGAGCGGATGGCGATGGTCTTGATGTTGAGGACGATGTCGGTGACGTCCTCGCGCACGCCGGGGATCGACGAGAATTCGTGCAGCACGCCGTCGATCTGCACCGACGTCACCGCCGCGCCCTGGAGCGAGGACAGCAGCACGCGGCGCAGGGAGTTGCCGAGCGTGGTGCCGAAGCCGCGCTCCAGGGGCTCGGCGACGACGGTGGCGACCCGCTTGGGGTCGTGCCCGGTCGAGACCTGGAGCTTGTTCGGCTTGATGAGCTCTTGCCAGTTCTTCTGAATGACCACGATGCTACCTCTCGCAAGATCGGCGCGGCCCACATGGGTGGCCCGTGCAAGGCCCGTCGACACCGCGCCATCGGCGCCCGGCGGGCTGGAAACGGTTGCGTCCGCGACGAGCGCGGACGGTTACTGGGCCGCGACCCAGAGTTCCGGAACGAAACTGTAGGCGGCCCCGTCCCGGGCGACATAGCCCAGGGCCGGAAATTCCAGATGCGCGCCCGCCACGAACGTCCGGTCGCTCGAGACGGCATCGAGCATCCGGCGACGCACGGCGCGTGCCTGATCCCCGTCGACGTCGAAGACCATACCGGCTTCCGGCTGCTTGAACTGGATCGCCGGCAGATGAACGATGTCTGCCCACATCAAAAGCGACGCGTCGCCCGACGTGACGCGGTAACCGGTATGACCCGGCGTGTGGCCCGGCAGCGGCACCGCCTCGATCCCGGGCGCGACCTCCCCGCCGGTGACGGTGCGCAGGCGCTGGCCGTAGGGCGAGGTCGCCTGGCGGGCCATCTCGAAATACGGCTTCGCGGCATCGGGCGCCCGGGAGAGAGCGCCCTCGTCGAGCCAGTGCGCGGCCTCGTCGGCATGCACCACGAGTTCGGCGTTCGGGTAGGCGGGGGCGCCGTCATCCGTGATCAGGCCGCCGGCATGGTCGGGATGGAGGTGCGTGAGCAGCACGGTCTCGATGCTCTCGGGCGCGACGCCGGCCGCCGCGAGGGCGGCCGGGACGCGGCCGAGGGACGGGCCACCGAAATGGCCCATCCCGCTGTCGATGAGGAGCGGCTTGCGCCCGGGACCCGTGATCAGGAACGCATTGAGCGTGATCCGGGGATCCTGCGCACGAAAACCGGCCGCCTGAAGCGCGCCGGCCTCCGCACGATCGATCCCGGTGACGAGATCCAGCGACCCCTGAAGGTAGCCGTCGTTCATCACCGTGATCGTCAGATCACCCAAGCTCCACCGCAGCACACCCGGAAGCGGATTCTGAGCATTCGACACGCGCGTCTCCGTGACAGGCCCCAAAGGTTCGCGACGGCGTCCGTTCAGACGCGACGACGCTTGCGCGGGCGGCAGCCGTTGTGCGGGATCGAGGTGACGTCGCGGATCGAGGTCACGGTGAAGCCGGCGGCCTGGAGGGCGCGCAGGGCCGATTCCCGACCCGAACCCGGGCCGGAGACCTCGACCTCGAGGGTGCGCATGCCGTGCTCGGCAGCCTTGCGGGCGGCGTCCTCGGCGGCGACCTGGGCGGCGTAGGGAGTCGACTTGCGCGAGCCCTTGAAGCCCATGGCGCCGGCGGACGACCACGAGATGGTGTTGCCCTGGGCGTCGGTGATGGTGACCATCGTGTTGTTGAACGACGCGTTCACGTGCGCGACGCCGGAGACGATGTTCTTGCGTTCGCGGCGACGAACGCGGGTTGCTTCCTTGGCCATGTGTTCTTTCGTCCTTCAGGCGCGCCCGTCATTCCAGGCGCTCGGGAGTCTTCTGCGATAGGGGCGGTGCGGTCCCGGATCACCGGGCCGCGACGCGGGCTTCGGCGCGCCGGAGATCCGGCGCGACGGTCGGGAGGCGGCGCGTCGCGCGGCCTCCCGGTTCGAAGATGCTTACTTCTTCTTGCCGGCGATGGGCTTGGACTTGCCCTTGCGGGTGCGCGCGTTGGTGTGCGTGCGCTGGCCGCGGACCGGCAGGTTGCGGCGGTGGCGCAGGCCACGGTAGCAGCCCAGATCCATCAGGCGCTTGATGTTCATCGAGACTTCGCGGCGCAGGTCGCCCTCGACGATGTAGTCGCGGTCGATCGTCTCGCGGATCGACAGCACTTCGGCGTCGGTCAGCTGGTTGACGCGACGCTCGGCCGGGATCCCGACCTTGCCGGTGATCTCCTCGGCCTTCTTGGGGCCGATGCCGTGGATGTACTGCAGCGCGATGACGACGCGCTTGTTGGTCGGGATGTTAACGCCAGCGATACGAGCCAAGGTGTCTCTCCATGGGGCGCCGGACCTGAGGCCGGGCCGGGTGTCACGCGCGTCCGGTGGAGACCGGCCCCTGCGCGCCGTCCAAAACGACAAATCGGCCCGCATCAGCCTCTTGGAGAGGCGACCCGGACCCATTTCCTCTGAACGAAGACCGGCCCACTAGCGCGGGCCGGCGGATGTGTCAACCCGGGCGACGCGATTGGTGCGGATCGGCCGCGGGGCCGCCGCCGTGCCGATCGCGCCTCCGATCAGGACTCCGCGGAAGCGGTGTGACGGTCGAGGATCGCCACCAGATCCTCGGTGACGGCGTCGACGGGCTTCATGCCGTCGATGGTCTGCAGGAGACCGGTCCCGGCATAATAGTCGGACAGCGGCGCCGTCTGCTTGCGATAGGCATCGAGGCGGGTCTTGAACACCTCGGGGGTATCGTCCTTGCGCACCGGCTGGCCGCGGGCGGCGGTCTCCTCGGCGCGCTTGGCGATGCGGCCCACCAGGGCCGCCTCGTCCACGGCGAACTCGATGACGGTGTCGAGGGCGATCCCCTTCTGGGAGAGCATCGCGTCGAGGGCCTTGGCCTGCTCCACCGTGCGGGGGAAGCCGTCGAGGATGAAGCCCGGCTTGGCGTCCGCCTCCTCGATGCGGTCAGCGACGATGCCGACCACGATCGCATCGGAGACGAGGCCGCCCGATTCCATCACGCTCTTGGCCTGCAGGCCCACCGGGGTGCCGGCCGCCACGGCGGCGCGCAGCATGTCGCCGGTCGAGAGCTGAGGGATACCATAGCGTGCCACGATCCGCTCGGACTGCGTCCCCTTCCCCGCGCCGGGCGGCCCAAGCAGGATGATGCGCATGGTGTCGTTTCCTCAGGTCCGTTCTGCTTGGGATATCCGGCTGATCCTGCGCGGCGCCGGGTCTCGGAACTCTAGCAAGGGACGCGGCGGGCCTGAAGCCCGCGCCGCGTCGGTCAGCGTCGGCGGGTCGCCCCGCGCAGCTTCGCCTTCTTGACCAGGCCTTCGTACTGGTGGGCCATCAGGTGGCCGTGGATCTGCGCCACCGTGTCCATGGTCACCGAGACCACGATCAGCAGCGAGGTCCCGCCGAAGCCGATGGCGGCAGAGGAGTAGGAGGCCAGGATCTCCGGCACCAGGCAGACGAAGGTCAGGTACAGCGCACCGATCAGGGTGATCCGGGTCAGGACCTTGTCGATGAAGGCCGCCGTGCGCTCGCCCGGACGGATACCCGGGATGAAGCCGCCGTGCTTCTTCAGGTTGTCGGCCGTCTCTTCCGGATTGAAGACCACCGCGGTGTAGAAGAACGCAAAGAAGATGATCAGCGCGGCGTAGAGCACCATGTAGAGTGGCCGACCATGGCCGATATAGGTCGTAATGGTCGCCAGGACGCCGGTGCCGCCGTTATTGGCCGAGAAGCTCGCCACGGTGGCGGGCAGGAGCAGCAGCGACGAGGCGAAGATCGGCGGGATCACGCCGGCGGTGTTGAGCTTCAGCGGCAGGAAGGAGGTCTGGCCCTCGTACATCCGGTTGCCGACCTGGCGCTTCGGGTAGTTGATCAGCAGGCGGCGCTGGGCCCGCTCCATGAACACGATGAAGTAGACCAGGGCGATGGCGGCGACGCCCATGCCGAGGATGACCGCGGAGGACAGCGCACCGGTGCGGCTCAGCTCAAGCGCACCGACGATGGCTACCGGCAGATGGGCGACGATGCCGGCGAAGATGATCAGCGAGGAGCCGTTGCCGATGCCCCGCGACGTGATCTGCTCACCGATCCACATCAGGAAGAGCGTGCCGCCCGTCAGGGTGATGACGGTGGACAGGATGAAGAACGGGCCGGGCTCGATCGCGGCGCTCGACCCCTGTAGGCCGAAGGCGATGCCCCAGGACTGGACCAGCGCCAGCACCACGGTGAGGTAGCGGGTGTACTGATTGATGACCTTGCGGCCGGACTCGCCCTCCTTCTTCAGCGCCTCGAGGCTCGGGATCACCGAGGTCAGCAGCTGGATGATGATGGAGGCCGAGATGTACGGCATGATGTTGAGCGCGAAGATCGCCATGCGCTCGACGGCACCGCCGGAGAACATGTTGAACAGCCCGAGCACGCCGCCCGACTGCTGCTGGAAGTTCCGCGCGAACTGCTCCGGGTCGATGCCCGGGATCGGGATGTAGGTCCCGAGGCGGAACACGATGAGCGCGCCCAGCGTGAACCAGATGCGCTTCTTGAGCTCGTCGGCCTTGGCGATGGCCCCGAAATTGAGGTTCGCGGCAAGCTGCTCGGCGGCTGAGGCCATGGCACCGATTCCTGAGATCAGTTCTTACGGGAGCTCGTCGTCTTCTCGGGTGAGAAGATCGCGCTCCCCGATAAACGGGAACGGCGGCCACGCGCGAGGTCGCACGGGCCGCCGCTCAGAGCTTCGACTTAAAGTCAGACCGGAGGCTACGCAACCACGCGGGCGGGCTTGCCACGGGTGGAGACGCCGTCGCCGAAGGTCACGGTCACCGAGCCGCCGGCCTTCTCGACACCCTCGATCGCCGACTTCGACGCGCGGGTGACCTCGAAGGTCAGCTTGGTGGTGAGCTCGCCGACGCCGAGGAGCTTCACGCCGTCACGGGCGCGCGCGCAGATGCCGGCGGCGATCAGCGTCTCGACGGTGACGGTGGCGCCCGCCTCGATGCGGCCGGCGTCAACTGCCTGCTGGACGCGGCCGAGGTTCACCTCGTTCAGGTCCGTCGAGTACAGGTTGTTGAAGCCGCGCTTCGGAAGGCGACGATGCAGCGGCATCTGGCCGCCCTCGAAGCCCTTGATGGAGACGCCGGTGCGGGCCTTCTGGCCCTTCACGCCGCGTCCCGCGGTCTTGCCCTTGCCGGAGCCGATGCCCCGTCCGACGCGCATCCGGTTCTTGGTGGCGCCGTCGTTGTCGCGGAGTTCGTTCAGTTTCATGATGCCCTCCCTCAGGCCGCGTCGCTGAGAACGCGCACGAGGTGCTGCACCTTGCGGATCATGCCGCGCACGGAGGGCGTATCCTCCAGCTCGGAGACCCGGTGCAGCTTGTTGAGCTTCAGGCCAATCAGCGTCGCGCGCTGGTCGCCTTCGCGGCGGATGGGCGAGCCGATCTGCTCGACCCGGAGAGTCTTCTGTGCCATCGGACCCTCCCCTTACGCGACTGCGGCTTCGGACATATCGGACGGATCGGCATCACGGCGACGGGCCTGGAGGGCCGACACCTTGAGACCGCGACGGGCCGCGACGGCGCGCGGGCTGTCTTCGTTCTTCAGCGCCTCGAAGGTGGCGCGGACGAGGTTGTAGGGGTTCGACGAGCCGAGGCTCTTGGCCACCACGTCCTGCATGCCCAGCGTCTCGAAGACGGCGCGCATCGGACCGCCGGCGATGATGCCGGTGCCCTGGGGGGCGGCGCGCAGGATGACCTTGCCGGCCCCGTGACGACCGTAGACGTCGTGGTGCAGGGTGCGACCCTCGCGGAGCGCCACGCGGACGAGACCGCGCTTGGCGGCTTCCGTCGCCTTGCGGATCGCCTCAGGGACTTCGCGGGCCTTGCCGTGGCCGAAGCCGACGCGGCCCTTCTGGTCGCCGACGACGACGAGGGCGGCGAAGCCGAAGCGACGTCCGCCCTTCACCACCTTGGCAACGCGGTTGATGTGGACGAGCTTGTCCACGAACTCGCTGTCGCGCTCCTCGCGCTCATCGCGGCGGCCGCGGCCACCGCCTTCACGTTCACGTGCCATACTGACTATCCATCTCACTGGCGCGGGTGGCGGACCCGCTCGCTTGAATCACCTGGAACGGGGAGCATCCGAGGACGCTCCCCTCCGCCAAAACTGATTCTACATCGACTATGCCCGAGAACCGGTTCCCACTTCTCGGGTCGATGCTCAGAACTCGAGGCCACCCTCGCGGGCGGCGTCGGCGAGCGCCTTGACGCGCCCGTGGTAGAGGTAGCCCGAGCGATCGAAGATCACCTGGGTGACGCCCGCGGCCTTGGCCCGCTCGGCGACGAGCTTGCCGACGGCCTGGGCGGCCGAGACGTCGGCACCGGTCTTGAGGCCGGTGCGGAGATCCTTGTCGAGGCTCGAGGCCGCGGCGAGGGTCTTGCCCGCCACGTCGTCGATCACCTGGACGTAGATCTGCTTGGACGAACGGAACACCGAGAGCCGGGGCCGTCCATTGGCCGCCGCCCGCAGCGCGCGGCGCACACGCGCCTTGCGGCGGTCGAGTGCATCGATTTTGCGTGACATGTTCGGCGGCCCTTACTTCTTCTTGCCTTCCTTGCGGAAGATGAACTCGCCCGCGTACTTCACGCCCTTGCCCTTGTAGGGCTCCGGGCCGCGATAGTCGCGGATCTCGGCGGCCACCTGGCCGACCACCTGCCGGTCGATGCCGGAGATGACGATCTCGGTGGGCTTCGGCACCGCGATCGTGATCCCGGCGGGGATCTCGTACTCGATGTCGTGGCTGTAGCCGAGCGAGAGCTTCAGAGCCTTGCCGGCCATCGCGGCGCGGTAACCCACGCCGGTGATCTCGAGCTTCTTCTCGAAGCCCTTGGAGACGCCCTCGACGAGGTTCGCCACCTGAGCGCGGGAGGTGCCCCAGAGCGAGCGGGCCTCCTTGGTCTGGTTCCTGGGCTGCACCGAGACGGCGCCGTCCTCGAACTTCACGTCGACCACGTTGGGAACGACGTACTGGAGCTCGCCCTTGGAGCCCTTCATCTTCACCGTTTGACCGGTCACCGTGGCCGTCACGCCGGACGGGACGGGAACGGGCTTCTTGCCTACGCGAGACATCGCCTTATTCCTCCAAGTCCGAGATCAGAACACCTTGCAGAGCACTTCGCCGCCGACGTTGCGCTCGCGCGCCTCGTGGTCGGCCATGACGCCCTGCGGGGTGGACACGATGGTGACGCCGAGGCCGTCGGCGACGCGCGGCAGCTCGCCGACCGACGAGTAGACGCGGCGGCCGGGCTTCGACACGCGCTGGATCGAGCGGATGACGGGCTGGCCGTCGTAGTATTTCAGCTCGATCGCGAACTCGGTGCGGCCGTTGCCGTAATCCGTCGTCGCGTAGTCGCGGATGTAGCCCTCGGACTTGAGGACGTCGAGCACGCTGGCGCGCAGGCGCGAGCCGGGCGTCTGAACGACGTTGCGGCGGCGCTGCTGACCGTTGCGGATGCGGGTGAGCATATCACCCACGGGATCGTTGACCATGGTGGTTGCTCCTTACCAGCTCGACTTGACGAGACCGGGGATCAGACCCTGGTTGCCGAGTTCGCGCAGCGCGATGCGCGAGATGCCCATCTTGCGATAGAAAGCGCGCGGACGGCCGGTCATGCCGCAGCGGTTGCGGATGCGGGTGGGGGACGAGTTGCGGGGCAGTTCCGCGAGCTTGAGGCGCGCCTCGAAGCGCTCCTCCATCTCGAGGGACTCGTCATTCGCCGTGGCGAGCAGCGCCTTGCGCTTGGGAGCATAGAGCTTCACCAGCGCTTCGCGGTGCTTGTTCTTCTCGATCGAGCTTTTCTTTGCCATTTCTCTCTCCGGTGTCCGCGTCTGAGACCCTAGTGGGGGCTCACTGCCGGAACGGGAATCGGAACTGCGTGAGGAGCGCGCGCGCCTCAGCATCGGTGCGGGCCGTCGTCTGGATGACGATGTCCATGCCCCAGGTGGCCTCGGCCTTGTCGTACGAGATCTCCGGGAACACGAGGTGCTCCTTCAGGCCGAGGGCATAGTTGCCGTTGCCATCGAAGGAACGCGGGTTCAGGCCGCGGAAATCGCGGACGCGCGGGAGCGCGATCGTGATCAGGCGATCCATGAACTCGTACATGCGCTGCTTGCGCAGCGTCACCTTGCAGCCGATCGGCATGCCCTCGCGGACCTTGAAGGTCGCGATGGCCTTGCGGGCCTTCGTGATGACCGGCTTCTGGCCGGCGATGAGGGCGAGGTCGCCGGCGGCGACGGAGGCCTTCTTAGAGTCCGCGGTGGACTCGCCGACGCCCATGTTGATCACGATCTTCTCGATGACCGGAACCTGCATGGGGTTCTTGTAGCCGAACTCCTCGATCAGCTTCTGGCGCACCACTTCGTCGTAGTGCTTGCGCAGGCGCGGGACGTACCCGTCAGCGTTCTTCTCAGCCATCGATCTGGTCCCCCGTGGTCTTGGCGAAGCGAACCTTGCGTCCGTCTTCGAGGATGCGGAAACCCACGCGAGTCGGCTTGCCGTTCGCGTCCTGCAACGCGAGATTCGAGAGCTGGATCGCAGCTTCCTTGGAGACGATGCCGCCTTCCTGGTTCTGCGTCTGCTTCTGGTGCTTCTTGACCAGGTTGATGCCGCGCACGAAGGCACGGTCTTCCTTGGGGAGCACCTGAATGACCTCGCCCGAGCGACCCTTGTCGCGACCGGTGAGGACGACGACCTTGTCGCCTTTCTTGACCTTGGCGGCCATCACAGCACCTCCGGGGCGAGCGAGATGATCTTCATGTGGTTGCGGGCGCGCAGCTCGCGCGGAACCGGTCCGAAGATACGGGTGCCGATCGGCTCCTTCTGATTGTTGATCAGAACGGCGGCGTTCTTGTCGAAGCGGATCACCGAACCGTCGGGACGCTTCACTTCCTTCGCCGTGCGAACGACGACCGCCTTCATGACGTCGCCCTTCTTCACCCGGCCCCGGGGAATCGCTTCCTTGACGGAGACCACGATGATGTCGCCGACACCGGCGTACTTACGCTTCGACCCGCCCAGAACCTTGATGCACATCACGCGGCGCGCACCAGAGTTGTCGGCGACGTCCAGATTCGTCTGCATCTGGATCACGGGCAGTGACCTTTCCTTGTTTCAGGCGGGTTTCCGCACACGGACGGTATTGTCCGGCGGACGACGCCTGATGGGGATCTGATGTCCCCGGCTCATATGAAGCACCGCGCAATCGGCGTCTTTCGATGCCGGCGCGGCCGCCGCGTACGAGGGATGCGAACACCCCTCTCACCTGTCGCGAAGGCATGCCCACTACACTGGGACCGCCGAACACGCAAGGTTTATTTCCGTTCCACGGCCCATGGAGCGGGGCGGAACGAACCGAATTCCCCGAAGCGAACCCGCTCGGGAGAAAACGAAAAAGCGGGCGCCGCGATCAGCGCCCGCTTCGACGTCCGTGCCTGGTGCTCAGGCCTCGGCCGGAGCGGATTCGGTGGCGCTGGCGCCCTCGACGAGCTTCCAGGTCTTGGTCTTGGAGAACGGACGGCACTCCTCGATCGACACGGTCTGGCCGACCTTGGCGACGTTGGTCTCGTCGTGGGCGTGGTAGTTCTTCGAGCGACGGACGGTCTTCTTCATCACCGGATGGGTGAAGCGACGCTCCACCTTCACGACGATGGTCTTCTCGCCCTTGTCGCTGACGACGACGCCCTGCAATACGCGCTTCGGCATGGTGTACTCCTCAGGCCTGCGCGGACTTCAGCGTCTTCTGACGCTGGAGCGTACGGACGCGGGCGATATCGCGGCGGACTTCGCGGACGCGCGCAACGTTCTCGAGCTGGCCGGTGGCCCCCTGGAAGCGCAGATTGAACTGCTCCTTCTTCAGGTTCAGCAGCTCATCGTTCAGCTGATCGGGCGACAGGGCGGCCAGATCCGACTGTCTCTGCGACGACTTCATGATCCCCTCCCTCTCAATCAGCGATGCGCTGAACGACGCGCGTGCGGATCGGGAGCTTCGCCGCGCCGAGGCGCAGGGCCTCCTTCGCGACGTCCTCGGCCACGCCGTCGACTTCGAACATAATACGACCGGGATGCACGCGGGCAGCCCAGAACTCGGGGGCACCCTTACCGGAGCCCATGCGGACCTCGGTGGGCTTGGCCGTGACCGGGACGTCCGGAAAGATCCGGATCCAGACGCGGCCCTGGCGCTTCATCTCGCGGGTGATCGCGCGGCGGGCCGCCTCGATCTGACGCGCGGTAATGCGCTCGGGCTCGACGGCCTTCAGGCCGAAGGTCCCGAAGTTGAGGTCGAAGCCGCCCTTGGCCGCACCGTGGATGCGACCCTTGAACTGCTTACGAAACCTGGTCTTCTTGGGTTGCAACATGGCAGCCTCTCAACACCTTTCTGGGTGACGGGGTCACGAACGCGCCGTTAGGCGTGTTCGCGCCGGCCGCGCTCGCGGCCACCCTCACCATCGCGCTCGCGACGGCCGCCCGAACGGCCACCCTCTTCCTGCGCCTTCTTGTCCTGTGCCATCGGGTCGTGCTCGAGGATTTCGCCCTTGAACACCCACACCTTGATGCCGCACGTCCCGTAGGTCGTGAAGGCGGTAGCGACGCCGTAATCGACGTCGGCGCGGAGGGTATGCAGGGGCACGCGGCCCTCGCGATACCATTCCTGGCGGGCGATCTCGGCGCCGCCGAGACGGCCCGAGCAGTTGATGCGGATGCCCTCGGCACCCAGACGCATCGCCGACTGGACGGCGCGCTTCATGGCGCGACGGAAGGCGACGCGGCGCTCGAGCTGCTGGGCGATCGAGTCGGCCACCAGGGTGGCGTCGATCTCGGGCTTGCGCACCTCGACGATGTTGATCGTGACGTCGGCCTTGGTCAGGGTGCCGACGAGCTTGCGCAGCTTCTCGATGTCCGCGCCCTTCTTGCCGATGACCACGCCCGGACGACCCGAGTGGATGGTGACGCGGCACTTCCGGTGCGGACGCTCGATGACGATCTTCGAGACGGCAGCCTGCTTGAGCTGCTTCATGAGGGCGGCGCGGATGGCGACGTCCTCGTGCATGAGCTTGGCGTATTCACCCTTCTGGGCGAACCAGCGGGAGTCCCAGGTCCGGTTGATACCGAGACGGAGACCGATCGGATTGACTTTCTGGCCCATCAGGTCCTCCTCACGCCGCTTCGGCGGTCGGGACTTCGCGCACCACGATGGTGAGGTTCGCGAAGGGCTTCAGGATACGGGCGCCGCGGCCACGCGCACGGGCGTGGAACCGCTTCAGCACGAGCGCCTTGCCGACGAAGGCCTGGGAGACGACGAGGTCGTCGACGTCCAGGTTGTGGTTGTTCTCGGCATTGGCGATGGCGCTCTCGAGGCACTTCTTGACCTCGCGGGCGATCCGCTTGCGGGAGAATTCGAGGTCGGCCAGAGCCGAGTCGACCTTCTTGCCGCGAATGAGCTGCGCAACGAGATTGAGCTTCTGGGGGCTGACGCGCAGCATGCGCGCGACGGCCTGAGCCTCGTTCTCGGGGAGCGCGCGGGGAGTGGCGGGCTTGCCCATGATCAGCGCCTCTTCGACTTCTTGTCGGCCGCGTGACCGTGGAAGGTACGGGTCGGCGAGAACTCGCCGAACTTGTGGCCGACCATTTCCTCGGAGACATAGACCGGAATGTGCTTCTGTCCGTTGTGCACACCGAAGGTGAGCCCGACGAACTGCGGCAGGATCGTGGAGCGGCGGCTCCAGATCTTGATGACTTCATTACGGCTGGAACCGCGAGCGGCTTCGGCCTTCTTGAGGAGGTAGCCGTCGATGAACGGGCCCTTCCAGAGCGAGCGTGCCATGGGCGTTACTTCTTACGGTTATGACGGCTGGACAGGATGAAGACGTCGGTCCGCTTGTTCGAGCGGGTCTTCTTCCCCTTCGTGGGAACGCCCCAGGGCGTGACCGGGTTACGGCCGCCGGAGGTACGTCCCTCGCCGCCGCCGTGCGGGTGGTCGACCGGGTTCATGGCAACGCCGCGAACGTGCGGGCGCTTGCCGAGCCAGCGATTGCGGCCGGCCTTGCCGAGCGAGATGTTCATGTGGTCCGGGTTCGACACCGCGCCGACGCTGGCGAAGCACTGACCGTGGACCAGGCGCTGCTCGCCCGAATTCAGGCGGAGCGTCACGTAGCCCTGATCGCGGCCGACGATCTGGGCGTAGTTGCCGGCGGAGCGGGCGATCGCGCCGCCCTTGCCGATCTTGAGCTCGACGTTGTGCACGATCGTGCCCACCGGCATGTTGCCGACCGGACCGGCATTGCCGGGCTTGATGTCGACCTGCTCGGCCGCCACCACCTTGTCGCCCGGTGACAGGCGCTGCGGAGCCAGGATGTAGCTCTGCGTGCCGTCGGGGAAGGCGATCAGGGCGATGAACGCGGTGCGGTTCGGATCGTACTCGATCCGCTCGACCGTGGCGGACACGCCCATCTGCTCGCGACGCTTGAAGTCCACGTTGCGGAGCGTGCGCTTGTGACCGCCGCCGCGGAAGCGGACCGTGATGCGGCCGAGGTTGTTGCGGCCGCCGGACGACGACTTGCCCTCGGTGAGCTTCTTGACCGGCTTGCCCTTGTAGAGCTCACGGCGGTCGACGAGCACGAGCTGGCGAAGGCTCGGCGTGACCGGTTTGAATGTCTTCAAGGCCATCGGTGGTAATCCTTAACCCGACTTGTCTCAGAGGCCGGTCGTGACGTCGATCGTCTCACCCTCGGCGAGGGTCACGATCGCTTTCTTCACGTCCGAGCGCTGTCCGCGAAGCCCGCGGAAGATCTTCTTCTTGCCCTTGGTGACGAGCGTGTTCACGCCCGTGACCTTGACGTCGAACAGCTTCTCGACCGCTTCCTTGATCTGCGGCTTGGTCGCCTTCGGGGAGACCCGGAACACGACCTTGTTCTGCTCGGTGAGGTTCGTCGCCTTCTCGGTGATGACCGGGGAAACGATGATGTCGTAGTGGCGCGGATCGGCACTCATTGGAAACGCGCCTCCAGCGCATCGATCGCTGCGCGGGTCAGCACGAGCTTCTCGCGACGCAGGATGTCGTACACGTTGATGCCCTGGATCGGCAGCACGTCGATCTGCGGGATGTTACGGGCAGCGCGTGCGAAGTTCACGTCCACCTCGGCACCGCCGATGATCAGGGCGCTGGACAGGCCCATCTTCTCGAAGCGCTCGACGAGCGCCTTGGTCTTGCCCTCGGCGAGCTTCACGTCGTCGACGATGATGAGGGTCGAGTCCTTCACCTTCGCGGACAGGGCGTGCTTCAGGGCGAGCGCGCGCACCTTCTTGGGCAGGTCGTGGGCGTGGCTGCGCACGACCGGACCGAAGGCACGTCCACCGCCGCGGAACTGCGGGGCGGAGGCGGCGCCGTGACGGGCGTTACCGGTGCCCTTCTGCTTGTACAGCTTCTTGCGCGTCCGGTTCACGTCCGAGCGGTTCTTGACCGCGTGGGTGCCGGCCTGGCGCTTGGCGAGCTGCCAGCGGACCATGCGCTGGAGCAGGTCGGCGCGGGGCTCGAGACCGAAGATGGTCTCGTCCAGGTCGACGGAACCGGCACCGGCGCCGTCGAGCGTGGTGATATCGAGCTTCATCACGCGTTCTCCTCGGAAGCGGGAGCCTCGGGAGCCGGCGCTTCGGTGGCGGGAGCGGAAGCGCCCTGCTCACGGAACTTGCCAGGCTGCGGAACGTCCGCAGGGAGCTTGCGCTTCACCGCGTCGCGGATCTGGATCCAGCCGCCGGCGACGCCGGGGACAGCGCCTTCGACGAGGATGAGGCCGCGCTCAGGATCCGTGCGCACGACGCGCAGGTTCTGGGTCGTGACCCGGTCGACGCCCATATGGCCGGGCATCTTCTTGTTCTTGAAGGTCTTGCCCGGGTCCTGGCGGCCACCGGTCGAACCGATCGAACGGTGCGAGATGGACACGCCGTGGGTGGCGCGCAGACCGCCGAAGTTCCAGCGCTTCATGCCGCCGGCGAACCCCTTACCCGTGGTGGTGCCCGTCACGTCGACGAACTGGCCCGGGATGAAGTGGTCGGCGGTGATCTCGGCGCCGACCGGGATCAGCTTGTCCTCGGACACGCGGAACTCGGCGAGCTTCTGCTTGGGCTCGACCTTGGCGACCGCGAACCGGCCGCGCTCGGCAGCCGACACGTTCTTCACCTTGGCCTTGCCGACGCCGACCTGAAGGGCGACGTAGCCGTTCTTCTCGACGGTACGGTGGGCAACCACCTGGCATTGATCGATTTTGAGCACTGTGACGGGGACATGTTCGCCTGCATCCGTAAAGATGCGGGTCATGCCGACCTTCTGTGCGATGACGCCTGAGCGCATAGGTGTCTCCCTCGCGCGATTCTACGGTAAGCTCTAAATCCCGGCGGGACTCAGAGCTTGATCTCCACGTCCACGCCGGCGGCGAGGTCGAGCTTCATCAGCGCGTCCACGGTCTGCGGCGTCGGATCGACGATATCGAGGACGCGCTTGTGGGTGCGCATCTCGAACTGCTCGCGCGACTTCTTGTCGATGTGCGGCGAGCGGTTGACGGTGAACTTCTCGATATGCGTCGGCAGCGGGATCGGACCACGGATGGTGGCACCGGTGCGCTTGGCCGTCGAGACGATCTCGCGGGTCGACGCATCGAGGATGCGATGGTCGAACGCCTTGAGGCGGATACGAATATTCTGACCGTTCATGACCTGAAACCTTGGCGGGGCGATGGGGGGCGGGCGCGAGGACCCGCCCCTCAATCGTTCCCTGCAGACGTGACCGTTAGGACGGACGATTACTCGTTGATGGCGGCGACGACGCCTGCGCCGACGGTTCGGCCGCCTTCACGGATGGCGAAGCGCAGCTTTTCTTCCATGGCGACCGGCACGATCAGGGTGACGTCCATGGTCACGCTGTCGCCGGGCATCACCATCTCGGTGCCCTCGGGCAGGACGCACACGCCGGTCACGTCCGTGGTGCGGAAGTAGAACTGCGGGCGGTAGTTGGTGAAGAACGGCGTGTGGCGACCGCCCTCCTCCTTGGTCAGGATGTAGGCCTCGGCCTTGAACTTGGTGTGGGGCTTGACCGAGCCGGGCTTGCACACGACCTGGCCGCGCTCCACGTCCTCGCGCTTGGTGCCGCGCAGCAGCACGCCGACGTTGTCGCCCGCCTGGCCCTGGTCCAGCAGCTTGCGGAACATCTCGACGCCCGTGACCGTCGTGGTCTGGGTGTCGCGGATGCCCACGATCTCCACCGTCTCGCCGACCTTGACGATGCCGCGCTCCACGCGACCCGTCACCACCGTGCCGCGGCCCGAGATCGAGAACACGTCCTCGATGGGCATCAGGAACGGCTTGTCGATCGGACGCTCCGGCTGCGGGATGTAGGCGTCCACAGACGCCATCAGGGCCAGCACGGCGTCGTGGCCGATCGCCTTGTCGCCGTTGTCCAGCGCCACCTTGGCCGAACCCTTGGTGATCGGGATGTCGTCGCCGGGGAAGTCGTACTTGGAGAGGAGCTCGCGCACCTCCATCTCGACGAGCTCGAGAAGCTCGGCGTCGTCGACCAGATCCACCTTGTTCAGGAACACCACCAGCGCCGGAACGCCGACCTGGCGGGCCAGCAGGATGTGCTCGCGCGTCTGCGGCATCGGGCCGTCGGCCGCCGACACCACCAGGATCGCGCCGTCCATCTGCGCCGCGCCCGTGATCATGTTCTTCACGTAGTCGGCGTGGCCCGGGCAATCCACGTGCGCGTAGTGCCGGTTCGTCGTCTCGTACTCCACGTGCGCCGTCGAGATCGTGATCCCGCGCGCCTTCTCCTCCGGCGCCTTGTCGATCTGGTCGTAGGCCGTGAACGTCGCCCCGCCCGTCTCGGCCAGAACCTTCGTGATCGCAGCCGTCAACGACGTCTTGCCGTGGTCCACGTGACCGATCGTGCCAATGTTGCAGTGCGGCTTCGTACGCGCGAATTTCTCTTTGGCCATGATAGCCTCCGTCTGATCTGATGTTGCGTCTGAAGGGGTGCGGGAGGCGCCCCGAGGGGCGCCGCCGGCTTAGGCGTACTTGGCGACGACCTTCTCGGCCTCGCCGCGCGGCACCTCTTCGTAATGGTCGAACTGCATGGTGAAGTTGGCGCGGCCCTGCGAGAAGGACCGGAGCTGGTTCACGTAGCCGAACATGTTGGCCAGCGGCACCATCGCGTTGATGACGTTCGCATTGCCGCGCATGTCCTGGCCCTGGATCTGGCCACGGCGGGAGTTGAGATCGCCGATCACCGAACCGGTATACTCTTCCGGCGAGACGACCTCGACCTTCATCACCGGCTCGAGGAGCACCGAGCCGCCCTTCTGAAGGGCCTCACGGAGCGCCGCCCGGGAGGCGATCTCGAAGGCGAGGGCTGACGAGTCGACGTCGTGGTAGGCGCCGTCGACGAGCTCGACCCGGATGTCCACCACGGGGAAGCCCGCCAGGATACCGGCGCCCAGCACCGAGTTGAGACCCTTCTCGACGCCCGGGATGTATTCCTTGGGCACCGCGCCGCCGATGATCTTCGAGGCGAACTCGAAGCCCTTGCCGGGCTCGTTCGGCTCGACCACGAACTTCACCCGGGCGAACTGACCGGTACCGCCGGTCTGCTTCTTGTGGGTGTAGTCGATCTCGGTCCGCTTCGTGAGCTTCTCGCGGTACGCCACCTGCGGCTGGCCGATATTCGCGTCGACCTTGTAGGTGCGGCGCAGGATGTCGACCTTGATGTCCAAGTGGAGCTCGCCCATCCCCTTCAGGATGGTCTGGCCCGATTCCTGGTCGGTGGAGACGCGGAAGGACGGGTCTTCGGCGGCGAGCTTCGAGAGCGCGATGCCGAGCTTCTCCTGGTCGGCCTTCGACTTTGGCTCGACGGCGATCTCGATGACGGGCTCGGGGAACTCCATCTTCTCGAGGATCACGGCCTTGACCGGGTCGCACAGGGTGTCGCCGGTGCGGGTGTCCTTGAGGCCGGCCAGGGCGACGATGTCGCCGGCATAGGCTTCCTTGACGTCCTCGCGGTTGTTGGCGTGCATAAGGAGCATGCGGCCGACACGCTCCTTCTTGTCGCGCGTCGAGTTGATGACGTTGGCGCCCGAGTCGATCTTGCCCGAGTAGACGCGGCAGAAGGTGATCGTGCCGACGTGCGGATCGTCCATGATCTTGAAGGCGAGCATGGAGAAGGGATCCGAATCCGTCGGGTGACGGACGGTCTCTTCCTCGGTCTTGAAGTCGATGCCCTTGATCTCGCCGCGGTCGGCTGGGGACGGCAGGTAGTCGACGACCGCGTCGAGCAGGGGCTGCACGCCCTTGTTCTTGAAGGCCGAGCCGCAGAGCACGGGATGGAAGGCGCGGCGCTGAACGGCCGTGCGGACGAGGCGGTGCATCGTTTCCTGGTCCGGCTCGACCCCGTCCAGATACGCGGCCATCGCGTCGTCATCCATCTCCACGCAGGCCTCGACGAGCTTGACGCGGTATTCGGCGGCCTGGTCGGCGAGGTCGGCCGGGATCTCGGTCTCCGAGAAGTCGGCGCCGAGCTGCTCGGACGTCCAGACGACGGCCTTCATCTTGATCAGGTCGATGACACCCTTGAAGGTGTTCTCGGCGCCGATCGGCAGCTGCAGGCAGACCGGCTTGCCGGCGACACGGTCGATGATGTCGGCCACGCACTTGAAGAAGTCCGCGCCGATCTTGTCCATCTTGTTGACGAACACCACGCGGGGAACGTCGTACTTGTCGGCCTGGCGCCAGACGGTCTCGGTCTGCGGTTCGACGCCCTGGTTGCCGTCGAGCACGCAGACGGCGCCGTCGAGCACACGGAGCGAGCGCTCTACCTCGATGGTGAAGTCCACGTGGCCGGGGGTGTCGATGATGTTCAGGCGCTTGTCGCGCCAGAAGCAGGTGGTGGCAGCCGAGGTGATCGTGATGCCACGCTCCTGCTCCTGCTCCATCCAGTCCATGGTCGCGGCGCCGTCGTGGACTTCGCCGATCTTATGGGACTTGCCGGTGTAGTAGAGAATCCGCTCGGTGGTCGTGGTCTTGCCGGCATCGATGTGAGCCATGATGCCGAAGTTGCGGTAGTCCTCGATCGCGTGCGTGCGGGGCATCGGATTGCTCCTGAAAGGGTCCGGGTCCGCTTACCAGCGGTAGTGCGAGAAGGCGCGGTTGGCTTCCGCCATCCGGTGCGTGTCTTCACGCTTCTTGACGGCGTTGCCGCGGTTGTTGGCGGCGTCGAGCAACTCGGCGGAAAGACGCTCGACCATGGTGCGGTCGTTGCGGCCGCGGGCGGCCTGGATCAGCCAACGGATGGCCAGCGCTTGGCGACGCTCGGTGCGCACCTCGACGGGGACCTGGTAGGTCGCGCCGCCGACGCGGCGGGAGCGGACTTCGATCGCCGGAGCGACGTTGTCGAGGGCGGCGCGGAAGACCTCGATCGGGTTGGCGCGGGCACGGTTCTCGACGATGTCGAAGGCACCGTAGACGATGCGCTCAGCGGTCGACTTCTTTCCCTCGTACATGATCGAGTTCATGAACTTGGTCAGCACGATGTCCCCGTACTTCGGGTCCGGGATGATCTCACGCTTCTCGGCAGAATGGCGGCGGGACATCGCTCGCTCCGTCTTAAACTTGGTCTTCTTGAAACCACCCTGCGCAGGCCGCCTTGAGCCTCTCCGAGGCCGGCGACATCCTTACAGGGTGCGCGAATATCGATCTTACTTCGGGCGCTTGGCGCCGTACTTGGAGCGGCGCTGCTTGCGACCCTTGACGCCCTGCGTGTCGAGCACGCCGCGCAGGATGTGGTAGCGCACGCCCGGAAGGTCCTTCACGCGGCCGCCGCGGATCATCACCACGGAGTGCTCCTGAAGGTTGTGACCCTCGCCCGGGATGTAACCGATGACCTCGAAACCGTTGGTCAGACGAACCTTGGCGACCTTGCGGAGCGCGGAGTTCGGCTTCTTCGGGGTCGTCGTATAGACGCGGGTGCAGACGCCACGCTTCTGCGGGCAGGCGTCGAGCGCCGGCACCTTGTTGCGGCTCTTCTGCGCCTTGCGCGGCTGAGCGATCAGCTGGTTGATCGTCGGCATGCCAATCCTCTCGAAACGCGTCACCTGCGTCGGTGACCGTCGAAATCCAAATCTCGTTCTGGCCGGCCCCGGCATCGCACATGAGCGTGCGACGAAACGCAAAACCGCGCCCCAGGCTGAATTCAGCCTTTGGCGCGCCGTTGCAAGCAGAGGATCACCTGCATCGAAGCAAGCGATCGTGCCGGGCTGACACGTGTTCGTCTGTTGAAGTCGAATGCGTTTAGGAAGCCTGGATCGAGGCTCTGGGCCTCACGATCGATTGCTGCCTACGGCCATCCGTTCAATGAGGGCCTGATAGAGGCGGATTCGCCCCGCGTCAACCCATTCCGTTACAAGTTCATGAAGTTGCGGGGCTCGGAGGCGCCGCAAATCCGGTTCTCGCGACCGCGCGAAAAAGGGGCCGCCCGGTGGGCAGCCCCTTTCCCTCAACGCGATGCTCCGTCGGGCCTATTCCGCGGCGGGCGGCAGCTCGGAGAGGGGCTGGGCCCCGCTCTCGGCGGCCTTCTGCTGGAGGATGAGGTTGTCGCGACGCCGCGCCACGGCGCGGATCTCGGCAGCCATGGAGCCCGTACCGGCGGGGATGAGAGACCCGACGATGACGTTCTCCTTGAGACCCTCAAGGTAGTCGATCTTGCCGTTGACGGCCGCCTCGGTGAGCACGCGGGTGGTTTCCTGGAACGAGGCCGCCGAGATGAACGACTTCGTCTGCAGGCTCGCCTTGGTGATGCCGAGGAGGACCGGCACGCCGATGACCGGCTTCTTGCCTTCGGCAAGCAGCTTCTCGTTGACCTCCGCCAGCTCCGTCCGGTCGATCTGGTCGCCGGTCAGGATGTCGGAATCGCCGCCATCGGTGATCTCGACCTTCTGCAGCATCTGCCGGACGATGACCTCGATGTGCTTGTCGTTGATCGACACGCCCTGAAGCCGGTAGACCTCCTGGATCTCGTTGACGAGGTAAGCCGCGAGTTCCTCCACGCCCTTGATCGCCAGGATGTCGTGCGGTGCCGGGTTGCCGTCGACGATGTAATCGCCGAGCTCGACCACGTCCCCGTCCTGAAGGTGGATGTGCTTGCCCTTCGGGATCAGGTACTCGACCGCCTCGGACCCGTCATGCGGCGTCAGCGTCAGGCGACGCTTGTTCTTGTAGTCGCGCCCGAACTGGATCGTGCCCGACTTCTCCGCGATGATGGCCGCGTCCTTCGGACGACGGGCCTCGAACAGCTCCGCCACCCGCGGCAGACCGCCGGTGATGTCGCGCGTCTTGGCCGAGTCGGCGGAGACGCGGGCGAGGATGTCGCCGGCCTTCACCTTCGCACCCGGGTCGTAGCCGATGATGGCATCGACGGGCAGGAAGTAGCGGGCGTCCGAACCACGCGGCAGCTTCATCGGCTTGCCGTCGGCATCGAGCACCAGCATCGCCGGCTTGAGGTCGGCGGTGCGGGCGGTTCCGCGCCAGTCGATGACGACGCGCTTGGCGATGCCGGTCGACTCGTCGGTGGTCTCGGTGATCGACTGACCGTCGATGAGATCCTCGTAGGCCACTACGCCGTCCGTCTCGGTGATGATCGGACGGGTGTAGGGGTCCCATTCGGCGATGCGCTGGCCGCGCTTGACGGTGTCGCCCTCGTCCACGCGCAGCTTCGCGCCGTATTGCAGGCGGTGGTTCGCGCGCTCGGTGCCGTCGGACCCGACGATGACGATGGAGACGTTGCGGCCGGTGGCGATGAGATCGCCATCCGAGTTCCGCGCCAGGGCGCGGTTCCGGATCTTGATCGTGCCCTCGAAGCTCGACTCGATGAAGGACGAGTCGGAGATCTGGGCGGCGCCGCCGATGTGGAAGGTGCGCATGGTGAGCTGTGTGCCCGGCTCGCCGATCGACTGCGCCGCGATGACGCCGACGGCCTCACCCATGTTGACGGGCGTGCCGCGGGCGAGATCGCGCCCGTAGCAGGTGGCGCAGACGCCGCTCTTGGTGGCGCAGACGAGCACCGAGCGGATCTTGACCTCCTGGATCCCGGCGGCCTGGATGGCCGGCAGGTGCTTCTCCTCGATGGTCTCGTTGGTCTTGACGATCACCGTGCCGTCGAGGGCCACCAGGTCCTCGGCGGTCGCCCGGCCGAGGATGCGGATGGCGAGCGGGGCCACGACCTGGCCCGCATCCACGATGGCGCGCATGCGGATGCCGTTGGTAGTGCCGCAATCGACTTCGCGGATCACGGCGTCCTGGGCCACGTCGACGAGACGACGGGTCAGGTAGCCCGAGTTCGCGGTCTTCAACGCCGTGTCCGCGAGGCCCTTGCGGGCGCCGTGGGTGGAGTTGAAGTACTCGAGCACGTCGAGGCCTTCCTTGAAGTTCGAGATGATCGGCGTCTCGATGATCTCGCCCGAGGGCTTGCTCATCAGGCCGCGCATGGCGGCGAGCTGGCGCATCTGCTCGCGGGAGCCGCGGGCGCCGGAATTCGCCATCATGTAGACCGAGTTGACCTGCTTGTCGGTCCCGTTCTCGTCCTTCTGGACCGCGGAGATCGCGGCCATCATCTCGTCGGCGAGGCGGGCCGAGCACTTGCCCCAGGCATCGACGACCTTGTTGTACTTCTCACCCTGGGTGATCAGGCCGTCGTTGAACTGCTGCTCGAACTCCTTGACCAGGTCGCGGGTCGACCCGACGATCGACCACTTGTTCGCCGGCACGACCATGTCGTCCTTGCCGAACGAGATGCCGGCCTTGAACGCGTGGTTGAAGCCCAGCGCCATGATCCGATCACAGAAGATCACCGACTCCTTCTGACCGCAGTGACGGTAGACGGTGTCGATCATCGCGGAGATCTCCTTCTTGGTCATCAGCTTGTTGACGACGTCGAAGGGCACCTTGGCGTGCTGCGGCAGGGCCGTGGACAGGATCACCCGGCCCGGCGTGGTGTCATAGGTCTTGGTCAGCGGCTCGCCGTCCGGGCCGATGCCGTTCCAGCGCCAGCGGATCTTCGTGTGCAGCTTGACGGTCTTGGCCGCCAGGGCGTGCTCGAGCTCACCGATGTTGCCGAAGACGCCCTGCATCGGGTTCTGCTTGTTGGTCGGGTCGAAGGCGCCGATCGCCCCCTCGGCCACGATCGACAGGTAGTAGAGACCGAGCACGATGTCCTGCGACGGCACGATGATCGGGTGACCGTTCGCCGGGTGCAGGATGTTGTTGGTCGACATCATCAGGACGCGCGCCTCCAACTGAGCCTCGAGGCTCAGGGGGACGTGCACGGCCATTTGGTCGCCGTCGAAATCCGCGTTGAAGGCGGTGCAGACCAGCGGGTGCAGCTGGATCGCCTTGCCCTCGATCAGCTTGGGCTCGAAGGCCTGGATGCCGAGGCGGTGCAGGGTCGGTGCGCGGTTCAGCATCACCGGGTGTTCGCGGATCACCTCGTCCAGGATATCCCAGACCTCGGGCTTCTCCTTCTCGACGAGTTTTTTCGCCTGCTTCACCGTGGCGGAGAAGCCCTTGGCGTCGAGGCGCGCGTAGATGAACGGCTTGAACAGCTCGAGCGCCATCTTCTTGGGCAGGCCGCACTGGTGCAGCTTCAGCTCCGGACCCACCACGATGACCGAGCGACCGGAATAATCGACGCGCTTGCCGAGCAGGTTCTGGCGGAAGCGACCCTGCTTGCCCTTCAGCATGTCGGCGAGCGACTTCAGCGGACGCTTGTTGGCGCCCGTGATCACGCGGCCGCGGCGACCGTTGTCAAACAGCGCGTCGACCGCCTCCTGAAGCATGCGCTTCTCGTTGCGGATGATGATGTCCGGCGCACGCAGCTCGATCAGCCGCTTCAGGCGGTTGTTGCGGTTGATGACGCGGCGGTAGAGGTCGTTCAGGTCGGACGTGGCGAAGCGGCCGCCGTCCAGGGGAACGAGCGGGCGCAGGTCCGGCGGGATCACCGGGACCACGGTGAGGATCATCCACTCGGGCTTGTTGCCCGACATCTGGAAGGCCTCGATGATCTTCAGGCGCTTGAGGAGCTTCTTGGGCTTCAGCTCGGAGGTGGTGGTGGCGATCTCCTCGCGCAGGGCGTCGGCGATGCCGTCGAGGTCGAGCTCCTGAAGGATCCGGCGGATGGCCTCGGCGCCGATCATGGCGGTGAAGCTGTCCTCGCCGTACTCCTCCTGGGCGCGCAGGTACTCCTCCTCCGACAGGAGCTGACGCTCCTTAAGGGGGGTGAGGCCCGGCTCGATCACGCAGTAGGACTCGAAGTAGAGGATCCGCTCGAGGTCCTTCAGGGCCATGTCGAGCAGCAGGCCGATGCGCGAGGGCAGCGACTTCAGGAACCAGATGTGGGCGACGGGCGCGGCGAGCTCGATATGGCCCATGCGATCGCGCCGGACGCGGGCCAGGGTGACCTCGACGCCGCACTTCTCACAGATGACGCCCTTGTACTTCATACGCTTGTACTTGCCGCACAAGCACTCGTAGTCCTTGATCGGTCCGAAGATGCGTGCGCAGAACAGGCCGTCACGCTCGGGCTTGAACGTGCGATAGTTGATCGTCTCGGGCTTCTTGATCTCGCCGAAAGACCACGAGAGGATCTTCTCCGGAGACGAGATCGAGATCTTGATCTGGTCGAAGCTCTGGGGCTGAGCCTGCTGGTTGAAAAGATTCATGACCTCTTGGTTCATGATCTACTCCTGCTGACGAGGCGCACCCTCCGCCGAGGGGCTGACCGCGTGCTGAAAACGGGTGCGGCGCGACGACCGGCCGGATCGTCGCTGACCGTAGAACGGGAGGCCCTGCCCCTCCCCGCTCCGACCGCGCCGGGGTCGAACCCGGCGCGGGAGCGTGATGCGGTGGTTATTCGGCCGCCTCTGCGGGCGGCTCGATCTGGTCGTTGGCGAGCTTCTTCGAGGAGGTGAGCTCCACGTTGAGGCCGAGCGAACGCATCTCCTTGACGAGCACGTTGAACGATTCGGGGATGCCGGCCTCGAAGGTGTCGTCGCCGCGCACGATGGCCTCGTAGACCTTGGTGCGGCCGGCGACGTCGTCCGACTTGACCGTGAGCATCTCCTGCAGCGTGTACGCCGCACCGTAGGCTTCGAGGGCCCAGACCTCCATCTCGCCGAAACGCTGACCGCCGAACTGCGCCTTTCCGCCCAGCGGCTGCTGGGTGACCAGGGAGTACGGGCCGATCGACCGGGCGTGGATCTTGTCGTCCACGAGGTGGTGCAGCTTCAGCATGTAGATGTAGCCCATCGTTACCTTGCGGTCGAAGGGCTCGCCCGTGCGGCCGTCATAGAGGGTCGACTGGGCCGACCGGTCGAGACCGGCCATCTCCAGCATCTGCTCGATGTCGGCTTCCTTGGCGCCGTTGAACACCGGAGTCGCCATCGGCACGCCGCGACGCACGTTGTTGGCAGCCTCGGCCAGCTCCTCGTCGGACAGGCCTTCGAGTTCGGACGGCGAGTAGATCGCCTTCATCTCGTCGCGGAGCGGCTCGATGTCCTGGCTGCGCAGGTAGGCATCCACCGCCTGGCTGACCTTGCGGCCGAGCCCGGCCGCGGCCCAACCGAGGTGGGTCTCGAGGATCTGACCGACGTTCATGCGCGAGGGCACGCCGAGCGGGTTCAGCACGATGTCGGCATGCGTCCCGTCCTCCAGGAACGGCATGTCCTCGATCGGCACGATCCGCGAGACGACGCCCTTGTTGCCGTGCCGTCCGGCCATCTTGTCGCCGGGTTGGATCTTGCGCTTCACCGCCACGAAGACCTTGACCATCTTCATGACGCCGGGCGGGAGCTCGTCGCCGCGCTGCAGCTTCTCGACCTTGTCGAGGAAGCGCTGCTCAAGGCGCTTCTTCGACTCGTCGTACTGCTTCTGCATCGCTTCCATCTCGGTCATGAGACGGTCGTCGATGACGGCGAACTGCCACCACTGCGAACGCGGGTACTCGCTCAGGAGTTCACGGGTGAGCGTAGTCTCCTTCTTGAAGCCCTTCGGACCGGCGATGGGCGCCTGGCCGATGAGCACCGTGGCGAGACGCGCGTAGGTGTTGCGATCCAGGATCGCCTGCTCGTCGTCGCGGTCCTTGGCGAGGCGCTCGATCTCCTCGCGCTCGATCGCCTGGGCGCGCTCGTCCTTGTCGACGCCGTGGCGGTTGAACACCCGGACCTCGACGATCGTGCCGGTCACGCCCGGGGGAACCCGGAGCGAGGTGTCGCGCACGTCGGACGCCTTCTCGCCGAAGATGGCGCGGAGGAGCTTCTCCTCCGGCGTCATCGGGCTCTCGCCCTTCGGCGTGATCTTTCCGCACAGGATGTCGCCGGCGTGGACCTCGGCGCCAATGTAGACGATGCCGGCCTCGTCGAGGTTCTTGAGCGCCTCCTCGGAGACGTTCGGGATGTCGCGGGTGATCTCTTCCGGTCCGAGCTTGGTGTCTCGGGCCATCACCTCGAACTCCTCGATGTGGATCGAGGTGAACACGTCATCCTTCACGATCCGCTCGGAGAGCAGGATCGAGTCCTCGAAGTTGTAGCCGTTCCACGGCATGAACGCGACGAGCACGTTCCGGCCGAGGGCGAGTTCGCCGAACTCCGTCGAGGGACCGTCGGCGATGATCTCGCCCTTCTTCACGGCCTCGCCGACGCGCACCAGCGGCTTCTGCGTGATGCAGGTCGACTGGTTGGAGCGCTGGAACTTCTGCAGGCGATAGATGTCGACGCCGGGCTTGTTGGCGTCGGCCTCCTCGGTGGCCCGGATGACGATACGGGTAGCGTCCACCTGATCGACGATACCGGTGCGGCGCGCCGCGATGGCGGCACCGGAGTCGCGGGCGACCACGGCCTCCATGCCGGTGCCGACGAAGGGCGCGTCGGCGCGGACCAGCGGCACCGCCTGGCGCTGCATGTTCGAGCCCATCAGCGCGCGGTTCGCGTCGTCGTTCTCGAGGAACGGGATGAGCGCGGCCGCGACCGAGACGAGCTGCTTCGGCGACACGTCCATGAGGTCGACGCGATCCGGCGGCACGACGATGACGTCGCCGGCCCGACGGCAGACCACGAGATCCTCCGTCAGCTTGAAGCTCTCGTCCATCTGCGCGTTGGCCTGGGCGACGTAGTACTTCGCCTCCTCCATCGCCGAGAGGTAGGCGACGTCAGTGGTGACGACGCCGTCCTTCACCCGCCGGAACGGGGTCTCGATGAAGCCGTATTTGTTCACCCGCGCGAAGGTGGCGAGCGAGTTGATCAGGCCGATGTTCGGGCCTTCCGGCGTCTCGATCGGGCAGATGCGGCCGTAATGGGTCGGGTGCACGTCGCGCACCTCGAAGCCGGCGCGCTCGCGGGTCAGGCCGCCCGGGCCAAGCGCCGAGAGGCGACGCTTGTGCGTCACTTCCGAGAGCGGGTTGGTCTGGTCCATGAACTGCGAGAGCTGCGACGAGCCGAAGAACTCGCGCACGGCGGCGGCGGCCGGCTTCGCATTGATGAGGTCCTGCGGCATCACCGTGTCGATGTCGACGGAAGACATCCGCTCCTTGATGGCGCGCTCCATGCGGAGCAGGCCGAGGCGATACTGGTTCTCCATCAGCTCGCCGACCGAGCGCACCCGGCGGTTGCCGAGATGGTCGATGTCGTCGATCTCGCCCTTGCCGTCGCGCAGGTCCACCAGCGCCTTGACGACCGCGAGCATGTCCTCGCGGCGCAGGGTGCGCACGGTGTCCTCGGCGTCGAGGTCGAGGCGCATGTTCATCTTCACGCGGCCGACGGCCGAGAGGTCGTAGCGCTCGGGGTCGAAGAACAGCGAGTGGAACATCGCCTCGGCGGTGTCGAGGGTCGGCGGCTCGCCGGGACGCATGACCCGGTAGATGTCGAACAGCGCGCCTTCGCGGCCGGAGTTCTTGTCCACCGCGAGGGTGTTGCGGATGTAGGGACCGACATTGATGTGGTCGATGTCGAGCACGGGCAGCTCGGACACGCCGACGTCCTCGAGGCTCTTGAGGAGCTTGTCGGAGATCTCGTCGCCGGCCTCGGCCCAGATCTCGCCGGTCTTGGCGTTGACCAGGTCCTCGGCGATGTACTGGCCGATCAGGTCCTCGTCGGTGGCCTTCAGGAACTGTACGCCGCGCTCGGCGATCTGCCGGGCGTTGCGGGCGTTCAGCTTCTTGCCGGCCTCGAGCACGACTTCACCGGACTCCGCATCGATCAGGTCGACGGAGGCCTTGAAGCCCTTCAGGCGCTCGGCGTCGTAGGGAACGCGCCAGTCGGCGCCGTCGCGGTCATAGACCACGCGATTGTAGAAGGTCGACAGGATCTCCTCGCCGTCGAGGCCGAGGGCGAACAGCAGCGACGTCACGGGGAGCTTGCGCTTCCGGTCGATGCGGACGTGCACGATGTCCTTGGCGTCGAACTCGACGTCGAGCCACGAGCCGCGATACGGAATGATGCGGGCGGCGAACAGCAGCTTGCCCGACGAATGGGTCTTGCCCTTGTCGTGGTCGAAGAACACGCCCGGGCTGCGGTGCATCTGGGAGACGATGACGCGCTCGGTGCCGTTGACGATGAAGGTCCCGTTCTCCGTCATCAGGGGCATGTCGCCCATGTAGACGTCCTGCTCCTTGATGTCCTTGACGGACTTCGCGCCGGTATCCGGGTCCACGTCGAACACGATCAGGCGGAGCGTGACCTTGAGCGGGGCCGCGAAGGTGATGCCGCGCTGGCGGCACTCGTCGACGTCGTATTTCGGCTGCTCGAACGTGTATTTCACGAATTCGAGGAGAGCCGTCGAGGAGAAGTCCGAGATCGGGAAGACCGACTTGAACACGGTCTGCAGGCCTTCGTCGCCCCGTCCGCCTTCTGGCTCATCCATGATCAGGAACTGGTCGTAGGACGCCTTCTGAACCTCGATGAGGTTCGGCATCTCGGCGACTTCCTTGATCTTGCCGAAGAATTTGCGAATCCGCTTGCGACCGACCAGCGTGTTGGCCATGGGTGACCTCGCTCCTACGTCCCGCGTACCGGGTGCCCGGGGAAGGCGTCTGCCTCCCGCAACCAGGCTTCGGGCCCGCCCCGCCGGACGACGCCTTCCCGAACTAAAAATCCCGTGGCCCTTGCGTGGGCCGGTCGGGCCGCCTGAAGCGACCATGGCCCACGGGCATGAACCCGCGGGCCGGTGGTGCCGTCAGGTCCGGAGGAACCCGACGGAAGACGATGGGCCGGACCGGCCCACCGACGTGTCTTACTTGAGCTCGACCTTGGCGCCAGCCTTCTCGAGCTGGGCCTTGAGCTTCTCGGCCTCTTCCTTGTTGACGGACTCCTTGACGGCCTTCGGAGCGCCCTCGACGAGGTCCTTGGCTTCCTTCAGGCCGAGGCCGGTGATCGCGCGGACCTCCTTGATGACCTCGATCTTCTTGTCGCCGGCCGCGGTGAGCATGACCGTGAACTCGGTCTGCTCCTCGGCGGCAGCGGCCGGGCCGGCGGCCGGGCCGGCGGCCACGGCGACGGCGGCGGCAGCCGAGACGCCCCACTTCTCTTCGAGCATCTTGGCGAGGTCGGCGGCCTCGAGAACGGTCAGCGAGGACAGGTCGTCGACGAGCTTGGCAAGATCAGCCATGTTAGTATTTCCTCAGATATCGATTTGAACGGATGGGTTGATAAGGGCGATGCGGCCTCAGGCCGCTTCGCTCTGAGCCTCGTCCTTGGTGGCATAGGCCCCGAACACGCGGGCGAGCTTGGCCGCCGGTGCGTTGACGACCTGGGCGATCTTGGTCGCGGGAGCCTGGATGAGGCCCACGATCTTGCCGCGCAGTTCGTCGAGGGACGGCAGCGAGGCGAGCGCCTTCACACCGTCCGGGTTCAGGGCAGTCGTGCCCATGGCGCCGCCGAGGATCACGAGCTTGTCGTTGGCCTTGGCGAAGTCCACCGCAACCTTGGCGGCCGCGACCGGGTCGCTCGAATAGGCGAGCAGGGTCGGGCCCTTCAGGAGGGGCTTGATGGAGGCGACGTCCGTGCCATCGAGAGCGATGTTGGCGAGGCGGTTCTTGGTGACCTTCACGGTGGCACCGGCCTGCTTCATCTGCGAGCGCAGCTTCTGCATGTCGGCGACCGTGAGGCCCTTGTAGTGGGCCACGACGACGACGGCGGTGTTCGCGAACACGCCGTTGAGCGTCGAGACGAGATCAGCTTTGGCTGTCCTGTCCACTCGGGCTCTCTCCGGTTGGCGGAACCCGAGAACGGGTCCGCCGGTTGCACATGCCGCCCGGGACGGAACTCGGCTTAACACGAAGCCGGAACGTCCTTGGCGACGCTTCACGGCCCTGTCCCCTACCGCCCCCCGGAACGGGTGGACGACATGGGTGAGATGGTTCAAACCGATGCCTGGCCCTGTCCGCGAGGAGCGAACCGGGCAAGGGCAATAGAATTTCGGTCTTCCCAGTCTGTGCAGGCTTGGGGATTAAGCCGGTGACCCGGCGCCTGCAGTCTCGGACAGGACATGGCCGGACAAAGCTCAGAAGGGGTTTTATGCCCCTCGAAGCCTTCCGGCCAACACCACCTGGTTGCCCAGGCGATCTCTCAATCGGAATGCGACCGATCGGCCGATTCCTTTCTCATGTATGAAAACGTTGAGCGGGGTCTATAGAGCCTTGCAAACAGCCTGCCAAGTGCCACCGAGCGATTATTCCGTCGCAGGAGACGCTTTTTCCTTGACGCCGTTGGTCGTCCCGGACCGCGATCCGGGACGATGGGGGCGGAGCCCATGCGACTTGTCAGGTCCGGTTGTCAGGTCGGCAGGAACCTGCGCGCTGCCCGCCACCAGGGCTCGCGCGCGTCGCGCTTCTGGTCGGCCTTGGCGGCGTAGAACGAGGCGTTGTGCTCGCCGCGCAGGGCTTCCCGGGTGAAGCGGATGAGGTGGTGGGCGACGAAGCCCATGTTGAACACCGCTTCGATCTGGCCGCGCTTCAGGGCATGGCCGGCGGCCCGCCAGAACACCCGCCGGTAGTCGGACAGGAGACCGACGCGCACCGCGATGTTGAAGCCGAGCACGAGGCCGCGGCGCAGGTTGGTGCGTGTGAGCTTGCCCTTCAACGGCGTCTTGATCCGGTTCGGATAGGTCACCTCCACCTGGTGCCGGAAGCGCTCGAAGATCTGCGCCGGCTCGTAGGCATGGGCGATGGCCCGGCGCCAGGACGCCACGACGTCGTCGTGCGGGCGCTTGAAGAGGACGTTCGATTCCAGCGCCGCATCGTGCACCAGACGGTTCTCCCGGGTCAGCCGGTCCCAGAGCGGCGTCTTCGGCAGGGCCTGCAGGAGGTTCATCGTCAGCACTGGCACGGCCGATTTGTCGATGAAGTCGATGAGCTTCTGCTCGGACTGGTCGGTGTCCGTGTCGAGACCGAGGATGATGCCCGAGGTCACCTCCAACCCGTAGCTGTTGAGGGTCTCGATCGCCTCGTACATCGGCACGGCGGCGTTGTGCTTCTTGTCGATCCCGGCGAGGGCATCCTCCTCCGGCGTCTCGATGCCGACGAAGACGGTCATGAAGTTGGCCTGCCGCATCAGCTCCAGGATGTCGGGCTGCTTGGCCATGTTCAGCGTCGCCTCGCAGGCGAACTGGAGCGGATAGGCGTTCTTCTTCTGCCACGCCACGAGGTGGGGCAGCATGTCCTTCGTCGCCTTGCGGTTGCCGATGAAGTTGTCGTCGACGAAGTAGACCACCGCTGGATGGCCCGGCTGGGCGATGATGGCATCGAGCTCGCCGAGCATCTGCTCGGGGCTCTTCAGGCGCGGCTGGCGGCCGTAGAGCTGCGGGATGTCGCAGAACTCGCAGCGATAGGGGCAGCCCGACGAGAACTGCAGCGAGCCGATGAGGTAGCGCTTGAGCGGGGCCGCCTCGTAGGCCGGGGCCGGGAAATCGGAGAGGGGCAGGCGCTCCTTGGTCTCCAGGCGCACCTGCGTCGCCGGGATCGAGACGTCACGGTCGAGGATCGCCACCAACTCGTCGGTGGCATCGCCGATCTCGCCGAGATGCAGGTAGTCGAATTCGGGATACTGCTCGGGGGAGCCGGAGACCGAGGGACCGCCCAGAACCGTGACCTTACCGGCCGCGTGCGCCCGCGCGTAGATGTCCCGGATCTGCGGGGCCTGGATGTGCATGCCCGACACGAACACCGCGTCGGCCCAGGCGAAGTCCGCCGGTCCCGCCCGCACGATGTTCTCGTCGATGAACCGGTACTCCCAGGTCTCCGGCATGTAGGCCGCGATGAGCAGCAGCCCCTGGGGCGGCATGAAGGCCTTCACGCCGCCCATCAGGGGGTAGGCGTGAGAGAAGGTCCCGAAGGACGGCGTATAAGCGGGAAAGACGCACAGGATGCGTCGCTTCGAGATCACGGAGAGGGTGCATCGCATGGGAGCATACCTAGCACAGGCATCCGCGAAGGCGTCACCCTCCCATGTTGATTTCTATGGCCTTCCGTCGATCGCACCCGCTCCCTGCCGGCGCCCGCCCTGCCCCTTCACGAGGCTTTGAACAAAACCCGTGTCGGAGGCGGGCCGGACCCGGGATGTCGGCGCGCCAGCCGGCGTCTGCGCCAGGGTGTCCGGGGCTCACTCGACCTGGGAATCCTCTCCCTCGATGGCGAGCCTCCGGAGAATCTGGAGCGCGCTCGCGAGCCGGGCAATCGGCGGGGACCCGAGAGCCGGGCGGACCCCGTTGGGCGCCGCGGCGGAATCGATGGCGAAGGCGCTTGCGGGCGAGACCGCCACCCCGTTGCGTGCCGCCGCCGCGGCGTAGTGGTCGGCGTTCCAGGCACCGGGAAGCGTCAGCCAGAGGTGATAGGCGTGCGGGTCGCCCTGGACATCGAGGCCGGACAGGGTCTCGCGGGCGAGGGTCTGGCGCGCCGCCGCATCCGTGCGCTTGGAGCGCCCGATCCGCCCGGCCAGACCGTCGTTGATCACGTGGATCGCCATCGCCAAGGAAGGCCGCTCCGCATCCCGACCGCGGCGTCATCCGAAGCGGTCGGTTTCCGGGCGGCCTCGCGGACGGTTGAGCGCCCGAGAAAATCCTGATTTTGTTGCCAGGCCTACGAAAAGGATGTTCTCTTGCTCAATATATCTTTGAAATAACCTGGTATTGCTCTCGATCGAATTCAGCAACACGATCGTACGGTCAAGTTCCGGGGCCTGGCACGGACATGTGTACGGCCAGACGGGTGCTGCCGGTGATCGCCGGCCCGGCCCGAACCCCGATGCCGTTCCACCGCTGGAGAGTGACCGTGTCCTACAGAATCCTCCTCGCTGCCCAGGTTGCCCTGGCTGTCCTGGCGTTGCCGACCCTCGGGGCTCGGGTGGTGCAATCCGCCGAGCAGAGCCAGGCTCGGTCGAGCCCCCTCGTCTCCACCGAGTGGCTCGAGGCCAACCTCGCCGACCCGAAGCTGCGCATCGTCGAGGTCAGCGTCGAGCCGGGCGTGTACGAGCGGGGCCACGTACCCGGCGCACAGAACGTTGTCTGGCACACCGACCTCGTGGAGACCGTGAGCCGCGACATCGCCGGGCCGGAGAAGTTCGCCGCCCTGGTCCGGCGCCTGGGCATCGACCGCGACACCACGGTGGTCCTCTACGGCGACAACAACAACTGGTTCGCCGCCTGGGGAGCCTGGGTCTTCGCCCAGTACGGCCTCGTCGACAACGTCAAGCTCCTCGATGGCGGACGCAAGAAGTGGGAGGCCGACAAGCGGCCGCTGGAGACACGGAGCCCGGACGTGGCAGCCTCGCGCTTCCCCGTCACGCCGGTCTCCGGCGCGCAGCGCGCGCGCCTCGCGGATGTGCTCGCCGTCGCCCGCAAGGAGCGCAACGAGGCGATCCTCGACATCCGCTCGCCGGACGAGTTCTCCGGCAAGGTCATCGCCCCGCCCGGCATCCAGGAACTCGCGATCCGGGCCGGCCACATCCCCGGTTCGGTGAACGTCCCCTGGGCCAAGGCCGTGAACCCGGACGGCACCATCAAGTCCGTGGCGGACTTGAAGAAGCTCTACGCAGAGGCGGGGATCGACGGCTCGAAGCCGGTGATCACCTCCTGCCGCATCGGCGAGCGCTCCAGCCATTCTTGGTTCGTCCTGAGCCGGATCCTCGGCTACCCGGTGCGCAACTACGACGGGTCCTGGACAGAGTACGGCAACACCGTGGGCGTGCCCGTGGTGAACCTCGCCGGGACGGTCTGGACCGGCAAGTAAGCGCCGTCGAAGCCCCGTCTCCCAGTGAGCGTCTCACCCCTCGCAAACCTCGGCGCGCCCCGGCCCCAGGCCGGGCGCGTCCCCGTTCCGCTGCGCGCCGTCCTCGCAGGACTGATCGGCGGGGGGCTGCTCCTTGCTGCCTGGTACCTCTCCGGGGAGCCCGGCAGCGGTCGGCTCGCCCTCTCCCTCACCTTCGGGACCGCGTTCGGCTTCGTGTTGCAGCGCGCCCGCTTCTGCTTCTTCTGCCTGTGGCGCGACCTGATCGACCGGGGCGATCCACGCGGGGCCCTGGGCATCCTGGCGGCTCTGGCCGTGGGCACGGTGGGCTATAGCGTCGTTCTCGGTGCTTGGCTCCCCGATCCCGCTGGTCCGCGCCTCGCCCCGGACGCGCATATCGGTCCCGTGGGGCCGGTCCTGGCCCTGGCGGGCGCCGTGTTCGGAAGCGGCATGGCGATCTCGGGCTCCTGCATCGGGGCGCATCTCTACCGGCTCGGCGAGGGCTCGCCGACGGCGCCCTTCGCCCTCGTGGGCACGGCGCTGGGCTTCGTTCTGGGGTTTGCCAGTTGGAACACGCTCTATCTCGCCAGCATCAGCGAGGCGCCGGTGCTCTGGTTGCCGCGGTACCTCGGCTATGCCGGCAGCATGGTCCTCACGCTCGGTATACTGGCGGCCCTGGCGCTGCCGCTCCTGCGGCGGCTGCCACCGGCGGTGACGATGGCGCCGCGGCGGGTCGATCCGCTGCGAGCGGTGTTCGCCGAGCGCTGGCCGACCTGGATCGGCGGCCTCGCGGTGGGCGCCATCGGGACGCTGGCCTATCTCCGGGTGGGGCCGCTCGGCGTCACCGCCGAGATCGGCGGGCGCAGCCGGCAGGCAGCGGCAACCCTCGGCCTCCTGCCCGAGCGCCTGGAAGGCCTCGACGGCTTTCGCGGCTGCGCCACGGCGATCCGGGACGCGGTGCTGACCCCGAACGGCTTGTTCGTCGCCGGGCTCGTGATCGCCTCCTTAGCGGCCGCCCTCGCGGCGGGGGAATTCCGTCCTGCGCGTCCGACCCGCCATCAGGCCGCGCGTGGTCTCCTCGGCGGACTCCTCCTCGGCTGGGGCGCGATGACGGGGCTCGGCTGCAGCGTCGGCACGCTGCTCTCCGGCATCATGGCGGGGGCGGTGTCGGGCTGGGTCTTCGGGGCGGCGATGTTCACCGGGCTCACCGCGACCCTGTTCGTGGGGCGACGCCTGCGTCTTCTGCCTTAGGGCCGGACATACGAAAACGCCCGACCGCGAGGCCGGGCGTTTCCATCAACTCTCGATCACGCCGGGGCGTGGATCAGGCGGTCAGCACCGTCGAGGGTTCGACCTTCACGCCCGGACCCATCGACGAGGTCACGGCGACGCGCTGGACGTACTGGCCCTTGGCACCGGCCGGCTTGGCCTTGGAGACCGCGTCGGCGAACGCCTTGATGTTCTCGACGAGCTTGTCGGCGTCGAACGAGACCTTGCCAATGCCGGCGTGGACGATGCCGGCCTTCTCGACGCGGAACTCGACCGAGCCGCCCTTGGCACCGGCGACGGCACCCTTCACGTCCATGGTCACGGTACCGACCTTCGGGTTCGGCATCAAACCGCGCGGGCCGAGCACCTTACCGAGACGGCCGACGAGCGGCATCAGGTCGGGAGTCGCGATGCAGCGATCGAACTCGATCTTGCCGCTCTGGACGATCTCGAGGAGGTCCTCGGCGCCCACGATGTCTGCGCCGGCGGCCTTGGCCTCGTCGGCCTTGGCGCCGCGGGCGAACACCGCCACCCGCACCGTGCGGCCGGAGCCGTTGGGCAGGTTGCAGACGCCGCGGACCATCTGGTCGGCGTGACGCGGGTCGACGCCGAGGTTCATCGAGATCTCGACGGTCTCGTCGAACTTGGCGCTGGCCTTCTCCTTCACGAGCTTGATCGCCTCGTCGATGGGATAGAGCTTGAGCGCGTCGATGCCCTCGCGGGCGGCGCGGATGCGCTTGCCTTCGTGTGCCATTGTGCCCTCCCCTTAAGCGACGACGTCGAGGCCCATGGCCCGAGCGGAGCCACGGATCATGGCGACGGCGGCGTCAACCGAGTCGCAGTTCAGGTCGGGCATCTTCTTCTCGGCGATCTCGCGCAGCTGCGCCTCGGTCACCTTGCCCACGGTCGGGCCCTTGCCCGGGGTCTTCGAGCCGGAAGCCGGCTTCTTGCCGATCTTCAGGCCGGCGGCCTTCTTCAGGAAGAAGGTGACCGGCGGCTGCTTCATCTCGAAGGTGAAGGAGCGGTCCTGGTACGCCGTGATGACGACCGGGATCGGGGTGCCCTTCTCGATCTGAGAGGTCTTCGCGTTGAAGGCCTTGCAGAATTCCATGATGTTGAGGCCGCGCTGACCGAGCGCGGGGCCGATGGGCGGCGACGGGTTCGCGGCGCCGGCCGGAACCTGAAGCTTCACGTAGCCCGTGATCTTCTTTGCCATAGGGACTGCTCCCAAAGAATGCCCGGCACCCGGCTGGCCTCAGCGCGGATGGAGCGGGCGGTTGCAGGTCGCGGTGCGGTCCGTGCGTCCCGGCGGCGAACCGGGCGGGCCTCCCGCGTGTGACACCGCCGCGGAGGACGGTGGTTTCGCACCCGGCCGGAGCCGGGCGGAATCGGATATCGAACAATCAGGATTGATTGATCCGAAAAAGCGAAAGAATCAGATCTTCTCGACCTGGCCGTATTCCAGCTCGACCGGCGTGGCGCGGCCGAAGATCGAGACGGCCACCTTGAGGCGCGACCGGCTTTCGTCGATCTCCTCGACGGTGCCGTTGAAAGAGGCGAAGGGACCGTCGGAGACGCGGACGGTCTCGCCGATCTCGAAGGAGACGGAGGGCTTCGGGCGATCGACGCCCTCGGCGACCTGGCCCTTGATGCGCTCGGCCTCGGCATCCGGGATCGGAACCGGCTTCGACTTGTCGGCGCCGAGGAAGCCCGTGACCTTGGGGGTGTTCTTGATGAGGTGGTAGACCTCGTCGGTCAGGTCGCACTTCACCAGGACGTAGCCGGGGAAGAACTTGCGCTCGGCATCGACCTTGCGGCCGCGACGCACCTCCACGACCTTCTCGGTCGGGACCATGACCTCGTCGAACAGTTCCATCAGGCCACGCTGGGCCGCCTGATCCTTGATGGACTGCGCGACCTTGTTCTCGAAATTCGAGTAGGCGTGGACGATGTACCAGCGCTTCGACACGGTTCTCACCAAATCCTGACGTCAGTCAGCCCGATCGCGCCGCAGCGCGCCCGGGCCGAGAAGTTGTTAGGCGCCGACCCCGAGGATCAGGGTCACGAGATAGCGCAGCGCCTGGTCCACCACCGTGAAGAAGAGGCTCGCCACCACCACCATGATGAACACCATCACGGTGGTCACCACGGTCTCCTTGCGGGTCGGCCACGTGACCTTGCGGCCCTCGTCGCGAACCTGGCTCAGGAACTCGGCCGGGCCGACGCGCTTCTGCGCGGGACGCGCGGGCGGGGTCGCCCGAGGGGGCGTCGGCGTGGTGGAGCCGCGCTGCGGGGTGCGCGCGAGATCCACTTTCTTCGATGCTTCGTTCGATGCCATGGCGCCAACAACAGGGAGATCGGCCCGAGTTTCGGGAAAGCGCGACGCGGCGGCTCCGGGGAGGAGCCTGCATCGACGGCCTTCATCGATCTCGGAAGGCGACCGCTCTAACGCAAGTCGCCGGGCTTGTCGACTGCGCCCGGCCGGACTTCGCTGATGAGCGATCTGCTGGAAGGGAAGAGGTCTGGGAGGGTCGACAGGTCTGATGCGGCCAAATGGCAGGAGTGGAGGGACTCGAACCCGCAACCTCCGGTTTTGGAGACCGGCGCTCTGACCAGTTGAGCTACACTCCTATGCGGAGAACGAGTCCCCCGCCGCGGCGCTGCTATAGACCGGCCGAGACGGCTTCGCAATGGTCAAAACAGCATCGTCGGCGAAGAACCTTCGCGGCGGCGCGCGGACCGGCGCCCCCCTCGAAAACGACGACGGCGCCCCGGACCGAACCGGGGCGCCGTGTGGTGCGGGTGACGGGCCGGACGCTCCCGAAGGACGTCCGGCCGGGCCGTTCCTACTCGTTGATGGCGGCGACGACGCCTGCGCCGACGGTTCGGCCGCCTTCACGGATGGCGAAGCGCAGCTTTTCTTCCATGGCGACCGGCACGATCAGGGTGACGTCCATGGTCACGCTGTCGCCGGGCATCACCATCTCGGTGCCCTCGGGCAGGACGCACACGCCGGTCACGTCCGTGGTGCGGAAGTAGAACTGCGGGCGGTAGTTGGTGAAGAACGGCGTGTGGCGACCGCCCTCCTCCTTGGTCAGGATGTAGGCCTCGGCCTTGAACTTGGTGTGGGGCTTGACCGAGCCGGGCTTGCACACGACCTGGCCGCGCTCCACGTCCTCGCGCTTGGTGCCGCGCAGCAGCACGCCGACGTTGTCGCCCGCCTGGCCCTGGTCCAGCAGCTTGCGGAACATCTCGACGCCCGTGACCGTCGTGGTCTGGGTGTCGCGGATGCCCACGATCTCCACCGTCTCGCCGACCTTGACGATGCCGCGCTCCACGCGACCCGTCACCACCGTGCCGCGGCCCGAGATCGAGAACACGTCCTCGATGGGCATCAGGAACGGCTTGTCGATCGGACGCTCCGGCTGCGGGATGTAGGCGTCCACAGACGCCATCAGGGCCAGCACGGCGTCGTGGCCGATCGCCTTGTCGCCGTTGTCCAGCGCCACCTTGGCCGAACCCTTGGTGATCGGGATGTCGTCGCCGGGGAAGTCGTACTTGGAGAGGAGCTCGCGCACCTCCATCTCGACGAGCTCGAGAAGCTCGGCGTCGTCGACCAGATCCACCTTGTTCAGGAACACCACCAGCGCCGGAACGCCGACCTGGCGGGCCAGCAGGATGTGCTCGCGCGTCTGCGGCATCGGGCCGTCGGCCGCCGACACCACCAGGATCGCGCCGTCCATCTGCGCCGCGCCCGTGATCATGTTCTTCACGTAGTCGGCGTGGCCCGGGCAATCCACGTGCGCGTAGTGCCGGTTCGTCGTCTCGTACTCCACGTGCGCCGTCGAGATCGTGATCCCGCGCGCCTTCTCCTCCGGCGCCTTGTCGATCTGGTCGTAGGCCGTGAACGTCGCCCCGCCCGTCTCGGCCAGAACCTTCGTGATCGCAGCCGTCAACGACGTCTTGCCGTGGTCCACGTGACCGATCGTGCCAATGTTGCAGTGCGGCTTCGTACGCGCGAATTTCTCTTTGGCCATCGTCTCTTTCCTGCGGCAAGCTCACACGAGCGGTCGCCCGGGCTGTCGCTCGACGAGGTGTCGAGCCGGGCGAAAGACGGGGGCCCGCTTAGAGGCTTGCCGTCCTTTGATCAAGGGCCTTGCGAAACAAGCCCTTTCGTCGGCCTACGGAACCGGGCGCCGCACGGGCGAGGCGGCGAGCAGCGCGGCCCGGTCCAGCCCCAGGGCGGCAGCGATCTCCTCCAACGCCCGCGCCTCCACGTCGGCGATGCCGTCGAGGTCGGCGACGTCCGCCGCGACGAGGAAGGTCGCCTCGCGCTCCTCCTGTCCGCGCCCCTCGATGGCGGCCACGCGGCGGAGGTTCTCGGCCCGCCCCGCCCGGGTCCGGGCACGGGCGATGCCGTCGTAGAGTTCGCTCTCCAGCATCAGCCGGTCATAGCCCTTCTCGAGGATCGGGTTGGCCTGCAGGCCGGCGAGAGCCGTGTCGAATTCCGCGCTGGCGACCTCGCCGTCGGCGACCATCACGTTGGCGGTGGCCGAGACCATCGCCTGCATGAGGACCTTGTCGCCGGCATAGGCGGTCACGGTCTGGCTGAAGCGGCTGACGATGTCCTGGAAGATGTTCATGGGAACTCTGGAGACCGAAGTATCGGGGTTTGCACGGCATCGACGCCGGCTCAGCCATCGCGGTTCCGCGCCCCGATGACAAGCCGCACCAGCTCCTCTCAGAACAGTGCCACCAGGGCGATGCCGCCGATCATCAGCAGCCCGCCGAGCGCGCGCCAGAGGGTGACCGGATGCTGGTCGAATCCGACCCATCCGAAATGGTCGAGCAGGATCGAGGTGACGACACCGGCGGTGACGAGGAGGCCGAGATAGGGCGCGGCGCCGATCTGCTGCGCGACGAACAGCTGCGAGAGGATGAGGAGCGCACCGATGACGCCACCGAACCAGGCCCAGGACGGCACGGCCCGGATGTCGCCGAGGTTCGGCAGGGCGAAGCGACCGAGCAGGAGGCCGACGACGAGCAGGGTCACCCCGCCCACCAGCGACACGACGATCCCCGCGGCGAAGGGCTGCGCCAGGTTCTTGGAGAGGGTCGCGTTCACGCCCGACTGCACCGCGTTGGCGATGCCGGCTAGGAAAGCGAAGCCGTAGAGGAACCACATGGACAATCCTGGGGCTTCAGCGCAGCGGACCGGGCCACGCGGACGGGGCCGGACCAGGGAGGTAGCCTGTGATAAGTCATTGGCGAGGGATCGGGATCGTCCGAGGGTTCGCGATCGTCTAAGAACGGCCGCTCCGCCGAACAGCAAGGGATCCCGGTATGGATGGGACGGCCACATCGTCCGTCGACACAGGCGAACCGAGGCCCGCTGAAGCAAGGCCTGCCAAAGTGGGAGCGGTGGAGGCGGGCGCGGCCGGCCCGGGGGATCTCCGCTTCACGCTGCGCGCGGCCACCGACGCGGCGCATCGTCGTCTCGACGCGGGGTTTGCCGCGCACGACCTGACCCGGCGCGACGCTTACGGGACGTTCCTGTCGGCGATGCACGGTCCATTCCTGCAGATCGAGGCCTGGCTCGATGGAGCCGATCCGGCCGACCTGCCGCCGGACTGGCCAGCGCGCCGACGCTCCGATGCCCTGAACGCCGACCTGCGCGCGCTGGCGATCGCGGCGCCCGACGCCGTTCTCGGCCCCCTCGCCCCGACCTTGTCGGGGGCCGAGGCGCCGGGACTCCTGTATGTGCTCGAGGGTTCGCGTCTCGGCGGGCAGGTCCTGCTGCGCCAGGTCCTCGCCAGTCCGGATCCGGTGGTGCGCGAGAACGCCCGCTTCCTTGGGCACGGCGCCGGCGCCCGCCTTTGGCCCAGCTTCGTCGCCTGGCTCTGCACACGCCCCACGGACGCCCACGCCGACGCGATCCGCGGCGCGCAGCGCGCCTTCGCGCTGTTCGAGGCCGCCCAGCTGCGCGGCTAGGCCGGCACCGGCGTGCTCGCGAGGGCGCGGCGCAGGATGTCGGCGGTGTAGGGCTTCTTGATCATCGGCACGGCGCCGAGTTCGGGCGGGATGCGGAAGCTCTCGCCGTAGCCTGTGGCGAAGACGAACGGAATGCCGGCGGCGATCAGGCGTCGGGCGACCGGCAGGCTCGTCTCGGCACCGAGATTGACGTCGAGGAGGGCGAAGCTAGGGCGCGCCGCCTCGATCTGCCGCAGGGCTTCGTGCACCGAGCCCGCCATGTCCACCGCGCTCGCCCCGAGGGTGGAGAGGATCTCCTCGGCTTCGAGCGCGATGATCATGTTGTCCTCGACCACCAGCACGGTGCCGGACAGGGTCTTCCCGTCGAGTTCCGGCACCCGCTCGCGCTCGCGCGCCGGCTGCGCGGCCACGGCCGGAGCGGCGCGGAGGTAGCGCGACGGCACGGCGAAGCGACCACGCAGGCCGGTGAGTTCGTAGGTGATCTCGGCCTCGCCCTTCAACTCGTAGGGGATCGACCGCTCGATCAGCGTGGTCCCGAAGCCGCGTCGGCGCGGCGGCTTGACCGGGGGGCCGCCGCTCTCGCGCCAATGGATGACGAGGCACTCCGCGGCGTCGCGCTCCCACACCACGTCGACCTGCCCGGCCGCCTCGGACAGGGCGCCGTACTTGGCCGAATTCGTCATCAACTCGTGAATGACGAGGGCGAGGGTCGAGAAGGCCTGCGGTTCGAGGAGGACGTCGACGCCCTCCAGGCGGACGCGGCCGGCCTGCTGGTCGAGATAGGCCTCGGCCTCCAGGGTGATGAGGTCGCGCAGGGAGCCCGGTCCCCAGTTCGTGGTGGTGATCTGGTCGTGCGCCCGGGCGAGCGCCTGGATACGCTCGCCGATGACGCCGGCGAAATCCTCGACGCTGTCCGCCCCGGAACGGCTCTGGGCGACGATGCCCCGGATGAGGTTGAGGATGTTGCGGACCCGGTGGTTCAGCTCCGCGATCAGCAGTTCCTGGCGTTCCTGCGCCGTCTTGCGCTCCTTCTCGGCGGAATCCGTGAGGCGCAGAATGACTTCGAGCAGCGTGATGCGCAGGGCCTCGGCGATGCGCAGGTCGGCCGGGCTCCAGGGTGCGGCCTGGCCGCGGACCACTTCGGTCCAGGCCTCGAAGCTCTTGCGCGGCGTCAGGCGCAGGCCGTTCGGGCCGAGGCTCGCCGGCTTCTCCGGATTGCCGGCCCAGGTCACGGTGCGGGCGATCTCCCGACGGAAGAACACCAGGAAATCCCGCGGCGCCCGCGAGATCGGGATCGCCAGGAGGCCGGCCGCCCGCTCGGCGTAATCGGCGGCGGGCGGATGGACCGCGCCGATCTCGTGCGTCGCGAAGGCGCGGCTCGTCGCCGTGCGGTTGAGGAAGCGCACCAGGCCGGTGAATTCCTCCGCCGTCGGCGTCGCACCCCGCAGGGTGATCTCGCCGTTCACCCAGACGCCGATGCCGTCGCAGGTGACGATACCTGCGATGTCCTCGAGGAAGTCGGTGATGTTCTCCAGGCTCGTCCCGCCGGAGGCGAGGGCGCCCATGAGCCGGTCGTGCAGGGCGCGGGAGCTGCCCTCGTAGGCGGCCTCCGCCTCGCGCTCCCGGCTCTCCAGGATCAGCGAGAACATCTGTCCGAACAGCTCGGCGCCCGTCCGGCGCTCCAGGGAGATGTGACGCGGTTCGGTGTGGTGACAGGCGAACAGACCCCAGAGCTTGCCGCCGCGCAGGATCGACACGGACAGCGAGGCCGCCACCCCCATGTTGCGCAGGTATTCGAGATGGATCGGCGACACCGTGCGCAGGGTGCTCATCGAGAGGTCGAGGGAACGCCCGTCGGGGTCGCGCTGCGGCAGCACCGCAACGGCCTCGGCATCGACATCGGCGATGATGCGCAGCCAGTTCCGCTCGTAGAGGGCGCGCGCCTGCTTCGGGATGTCGGAGGCCGGGTAATGCAGGCCGAGATAGGGCGACAGGCTGGAGCGCGCCGATTCGGCGATCACCACGCCGGACCCGTCGGGGTCGAACCGGTAGACCATGACCCGGTCGAACCCGGTCAGGGCCCGCATCTGGCGCACGGCCTCGCGGCAGAAGGGCTCGAAGCCGATGGTCTGCTGCAGGCGCCCGACCATGCTGCGGACCAGATTGCCGGCGTTGAGGTGCTCGGTGACGCTCGGCTCGGCCTCGATGACGATGGCGCCGCCCGAGAGATGCAGGGCGATGTCGAAGGGCCTGCCGTCCGGCTGTAGGGCCGTGCCGAAGACGCGATCGATTGCATCGGGTCCGCGGAGCGCCTGGAGGTGGCCGCGGATCAGGTGGATCGCTTCCCCGTCGATGAGATCGGCCAGCGGCAGGCCGAGCAGGTCCATGCCGGCGTGCCCGAGCCAGTCCGAGGCGTTCTTGGACGCTCGGACGACGATCCAGTCCGGCGATACGGCGATCAGGAAGCCGAAAGGCTGAACCGCACCGAGGACATGGATCGGTTCACGGTCGCAGGACGTCAGGTCCACGGCCTGGGCTTGTTCTGAATGATCGGTCATCAAGTTTTCTGATTCGCCGGTTCCGCATCTGTTCGGAGAAGCGCGTCGGGAACAACGACAAGCCGATGGGAAAGTCTCCCCGACGGTCGGGCAGCGAACACACTTTCCGGTCGACCGTGGTTCGTATGCCACAGGCGGAGCCGGAATCGATCCCCTACGGCCTGCTAGGGTCGAGGAGCGGCCCGGTCCGTCAGGGCGGCGATGAGCGTGGCTCCGATGAGGTAGCCCGTGAGACCGAGCGCCCCGCATTCGAGCCAGAAGCCGGTGCGGCCCGGGACGAGGCCCGAGGCTGCGAGTGCGCCGGCGACGGGGGCCGACACGACGAGCGCCAGGGCGGCCCATCGGGCACCGGGCGTTCGGGGCAGGCCCGTCGCCCAGCCGACGGCGCAGCCGAGCAGGACACCGGCCGCCAGGAGCGGCCAGAGCATCGTCGCCAGGAGAGTCACGATATCGACCTCGCTTGAACGGTCATGAGCGGCTCGCGATCCCGATCCCCAGCCCCGCCGGCCGCTGCGCGCCCGCTGGCCCGACGGAGACCTGCTCCGGGCGAAGGCCGGCCTGCAGAAGGTACTCCACGATGGCGTTGGCGCGGGCCTGCGCGAGGTCGGGGGCAGGCTCCGCGGGGATCGTGGGCTTCGTCTCGGGCTTCGGGGCCTTGTCCTTCGATGCCGTCCGGCCGGATGCCTTGTCTCCCGCGCCTTTGGCCGGCGTCTTGCCGAGATCCTTGGGCTCCTTCCTGGCTGCGTCCTTGGTCGTCTCCAGCGAGGCGGTACTCTCCACCGCCGTCTCGGCGAGTGGTTTGGGAGCGGCAGCGGCCCCCGTCGGGTCGAGATGGCCCGTGACCACGAGGCGCAGGGTCGGACAGGTCCTGCCCAGGCCGGCGATCCCATCGAGAAGCGGATAGAAGGCCGGCTTCAGGATCGTGCTTCCCGGCGGGAATACCAGGGCCTGGCCGGCGAGACTGCCCTCGAGCGCGGCGGCGCAGGCTTCCGGCGAGCGGGTCGGCGCCGCATCCGGGCTCGTCACCGCGACCTCCGCGGTCCAGCCCGGCGGCATCGCGGCCGACAGGTCGTCGGCGACGCGCCGGGAGCCCTGCGCGTAGGGGCTCTCGCCCGTCAGGGTGACCGAGCGATCGGCGATCCGGCCCTCGCCCCGGGCGACCAGGGCGAGGGCCACCGCGGTGGCGCGCAGCACGCGGGCGAGTTCGGGCGGAGCGCCCTCGCCGAGACGGGTGCGATCAATCAGGCGCTCGCGAAACAGGCGCGGCCGCAGGGTCCCGAGCAAAGCCTCCCGCGCTTCGGCATCCGGCAGGTGGCCCGTGACCGTCACGGCCTCCGCATCGCGCCGAAGCGCGACCCGGTAGGGCGAGAGCGGCCGGGTCGTCAGGGCCACGCCATCCCGGCTCAGGCCGGCGGGCATTCCGTCCCGCAGCAGCGCCTCGATTTCGGGAATGGCCTGGGCGTCGAGGGCGACCCCGTTCAAGGAGACTCGCCCCTCGGCGACGCTGACGCTGCCCTCCTGGATCAGCCCGGCGAGCCGCAGGGCGAATCGGGCCATCGCGCCGGGATCGACGTCCGCTGGAAGCCCACGGGCATTGCGCATCCGGTCCTCGACCTGCCCCGTCTCCGACGCCTGCACCGCCTGAGCCCGGATCTCGGCGCGCGCGACCTCGGAGACCACGTGGCCCGAGAGGGCGACGGCACCTCCGGGCTCGCGGGTGACGACGAAGTGGAAATCCGGGACGATCGCCGGCAGGATCTCGATCCGGCCGAGGCTGTAGCCGGTGGGCGGGGCGGTCAGGGCGGCCCGCAGGGTCTCGTCGTCGGCAATCGATGCCGCCTCGCCGACGACCGAGAGGCGCGTGTCTTCCAGCATCACCCGGCCGCCGGGTGCGAGGGCGCGCAGCCGTGCCAGGGCATAGCCGGCAGCCGCGGTGAAATCGGGCGGCGCCCCGAGGGCGGCACGGGTGCGGTCGCGCAGGGCCGTTCCGGGCTCGAGGGCGGGCGTGAGCTGATCGGCCAGGGCTCCGGCGCCGATCTCGGCCGGCCGCACGCCCGTCAGGTCGACGCCGTCCCGGGTGCGGGTCGCGACCCAGACGAAGGGGGCGGCCAACTCGACGATTCCGACCGGGCCGACGACGCGCCGAACACCCTCGATCGCTGCGAGCCGCCGATGGGCCGCGTCGCGGGCCGCGGCATCGGGCGCCTCGCCGGTGACCAGGAGGTCGCGGCCCTCGGCCGCCACGCGCAGCCATGGCTCGGCGCCCGGCACGGCCGTCGCTCGCGCCACCGCGTCGGCCTCCGCCCCGAGCCGCGCTTCGAGGCGCGGCGTGATCCAGGCGGCGGAAAGGCCGAGGATCAGGGCCAGCCCGGGCAGGCCGGCGGCCCAGCCGAGACGGCGGCATCGGTCGCGGAGTACGGAAGCGGCGGACACGTCGGACCCCGATGACAGGCGGCGCGCGGGAGCGAACGCCGGGATGGTATCCCACATGCCGTTCGCGGCATCATGAAGGCCGGGCGCCGTTCAGGCGTCGCGCAGCATCTCGAGTTCGAGCCAGCGGTCCTCGGCCTTGGCCAATTCCGTCTCGGCGACGCCCAGGAGATCCGAGGCCTTCGCGAAGCGGGCCGGGTCGCGGGCATAGAGGCCCGGATCGGCCAGGACCTCGCGCAGCTTGGCGATGTCTGATTCGAGCTTCTTCATCCGATCCGGCAGGGTCTTCAGCTCGTGCTGGTCCTTGAACCCAAGTTTCGACTTGCCGGCGGGCGCTCCCGCATCGCCGGCCCTGGCGCGATCCTTCGCGTCGGCGCGGGCCTCCGCCTTCTCGGCGCGCCCTGCCGCCGCCCGGGCCTGCACGCCCTCGCCGCGCTGGGCGATCATGTCGGTGTAGCCGCCGGCATACTCGACCCAGCGGCCCTCTCCCTCGCTCACCAGTACGCTGCCCACGACCCGGTCGAGGAAGTCGCGGTCGTGGCTCACCAGGATCAGCGTGCCGGAGTAATCCGCCAGCATCTCCTGCAGCAGGTCGAGGGTCTCGAGATCGAGGTCATTGGTGGGCTCGTCGAGGACGAGAAGGTTGGCGGGCTGGGCGAGCGCGCGGGCGATGAGCAGGCGGTTCCGCTCGCCGCCGGAGAGGACGCTGACCGGGGTGCGGGCCTGCTCGGGGGCGAACAGGAAGTCCTTGAGGTAGCCGATGACGTGCCGGCTGACGCCGCCGACCATCACCGAATCGCCGCTGCCGCCGGTGAGGACCTCCGTCACCGTCATGGTCGGCTCCAGCACGGCACGCGCCTGATCGAGGAGCATCATCTTCAGGTTGGTGCCGAGCGCCACCGTGCCGGAATCGGGCGCGAGCTGCCCGGTGAGCAGGTTGATCAGCGTGGTCTTGCCGGCGCCGTTGGCCCCGACGATGCCGAGGCGGTCGCCGCGCATCACCCGGAGCGAGAGATCGTCGACGATCCTGCGCGCGCCATAAGCCTTGGCCGCATGCTTGGCCTCGATCACCAGGGCGCCGGAGCTCTCGGCCTCGGTGGAGGTCATGGTCGCCGTGCCGACGGGGCGGCGGTCCTCCCGGCGCTCCTTGCGCAGGGCGTGGAGGTTGCCGAGGCGACGCACGTTGCGCTTGCGCCGGGCGGTGACGCCGTAGCGCAGCCAATGCTCCTCGTCGGCGATCTTGCGCTCCAGCTTGTGCCGGTCGCGCTCCTCCTCCTCGAAGAAGGCGTCGCGCCAGGCCTCGAAGGTGGAGAAGCCCTGCTCGATCCGGCGGGTGACGCCGCGGTCGAGCCAGATCGTGGTCTTCGACAGGGCCGAGAGGAAGCGCCGGTCGTGGCTGATCAGCACCAGCGCGCCGCGCACGCTCTTCAACTCGGATTCCAGCCACTCGATGGCCGGCAGGTCGAGGTGGTTGGTGGGCTCGTCGAGGAGCAGGATGTCGGGTTCCGGCGCCAGCGCCTGAGCGAGGGCGACCCGCCGCCCCTCCCCGCCCGAGAGACTCTTCGGGTTCTCGGCGCCGGTCATCCCGAGGCTCTCGAGGAGGTAGCGCGCCCGGTAGGCGTCGTCCCCATGGGTCAGGCCGGATTCGACGAAATCGAGAGTCGTCTCGAAGTCCGAAAAGTCCGGCTCCTGCGCCAGGTAGCGGATCGTGGTCCCGGGCTGGACGAAGCGCATGCCCCGGTCGGGCTCGACGAGGCCCGCGGCGATCTTCATCAGGGTGGACTTGCCCGAGCCGTTGCGGCCGACGAGGCAGGTGCGTTCGCCCGGAGAAATCGCGAGTTCGGCGCGCTCGATCAGCGGAGTGCCGCCGAAGGTGAGTGCGACGTCTTGGAGGGTGAGGAGCGGAGGAGCGGCCATGGGGCCGGCTTATGGCAGTGACCGCGCCTCCGAACAAACCCGCAATCGGGATCCTCGAACCGACCCACGGTCGCGGCACGCTCACATGGTGGGATTGGCCGGACCGGTGGGCATCGGATCGGGTGCGATGGCCGGGCCGATATCCGGATCGTTGACCGGAATCTCGGTCGGCGTCACGTCGGGCGCCTCGGTCGGAGTCGTACCCGGCACGTCGGTGCCGGGGGTGTCGGGGCCGGGTGCCGGGGTCTGAGGCGCCTCGTAGGGCGTCTCGGGGACCGGGGCTTCCGGGATCGGGCCGGGGTTCGACATCGCTTGCGCCTCTCACATGCCTCAGGGAACGGACGGGTGGAACAGTCCGTCGCCGAGGGTGGTTCCGGGCGCGATGCGGCCCGGTCTGGTGACGTCAAAGCCCCGTCACGTCAGAGACCCGTCACTTCTTGGTCAGGAGGAGGTTGCCCTCGCTGCCGAGTTTCTTCTGGATCTGATGCGCGAACAGCGCCAGCAGGAGGGGTAGCCGGACCTCGACCCGAACCGTTTCGGCTCGGACATCCACCTGCCCGTCGACCTTCTGCCCGAGGGCCGCCATGGCGAAGTCGAGGCGGTCGTCGGTCCAGGCCATCTTCTCCACGGCAACGCCTGCCTTGGCAAACAGACCGTCCGCCTGGGTGATGCCGTCCGCAATGCGCCGACGGGCCTCGGCCAGGCCGAGTTCATGGGGGATTTCGACGATCAGCGGCTTTGCCATGGGGATCTGAGCTCTCGGTTCCGCCAGCCAGATGGGGCCGGCCGGTCCCTCTCACAACGCCGACCGGCCCGATAGGCTCAGTTCACCACGCTGAGGGCGACATAGGTCGTGCCGCCCATGCCGAGGGCGCGGGCCGAGCCCTTAGCGAGATCGATGATCCGGCCGCGGACGAACGGGCCGCGATCGTTGATGCGCACCACCACCGAACGGCCGTTGCGCTTGTTCTCGACCCGGACCCGGGTGCCGAACGGCAACGTGCGATGGGCGGCGGTCATCCCGTTCGGATTGAAGCGCTCGCCATTCGCCGTCCGATGGCCGCTCGCATACCAGGAGGCGGCGCCGCTCTGGGCGCTGGCTGGATGAACGGCGGCGAGTGTCACGACGGTCCCGATGATGGCAGCGGCCCCACGAACAGGCTTGATGGTCATCCGCATTCCCTTTGTTGTTTCGGATGGCCGGCAAAATGAAGCGGATCGGGGCCAAAATGAGACCGGTTCAATTGTGGCACCAGCTGCCAAATTTGAGGCTATAACGCTTTTTTAATCTCTGGTTGTGTGTGGCCATATTGTCTAAGATCGACATGTTTTCCGGTGACGAACGGGGATTGTTGGAGAAGCTTGCGCGTGCTCGAAAAGCCTTCGCCACCGGCTCCCGATCGCAACGTCGGGGTGCGGAAAAGGGATTGAGCGTTGCGCTCAGCGAAACCCTGTCCTGCGTAGGCTCATGGCGGGGGAAGGAAGAATAATTTTCTCTCGCTGCGGCTCGATAGGACCGTGCAGACCCAATCCGGACTGCAGATGGCGGCCTCTTCTATGCAGTCTTCATCTCACGAGCTCGGTCGCGAAAACTGTCCGATACGGGCGGTCGATATTGCGGAGCACGGATATTAGCCTTGGGAGGCCAAGAAAGTGCTGCTCGGCAAAAACTGCAGCCCCAAATCGAGACGCCTTGTCCGCATCCCGGCAACCCGGCCTTTACGTTAACGGGGCCAAGGTCTGCCGGTCAGTCGCGTAACCGGTGTTTGCCATGGCTTCCCTGCGTACCGCGGTTGCCGACACCGTCGCCCGGAAAAGTGTCTCGCGTACCGGGCGGCCCGTGTCGGCGCCGCGGATGGGTCTCGTACCCTCCGCCAAGCGTCTTCCTCTCGAAGACCGCCTCCCGCTCGACGAGATTCTCGTCGGAGACTGCATCGCTGCGATGAACGCCCTGCCGGCGTCGAGCGTCGACTGCGTCTTCGCCGATCCGCCCTACAATCTCCAGCTCGGGGAAGGTTCGCTCCTGCGTCCCGACCAGAGCCGGGTCGATGCGGTGGACGACGACTGGGACAAGTTCTCGACCTTCGCCGCCTACGATGCCTTCACCCGCGAATGGCTCGCCGCTGCGCGCCGGGTGATGAAGCCGAACGCCACCCTGTGGGTCATCGGCTCCTACCACAACATCTTTCGGGTCGGCGCCACGCTGCAGGATCTCGGCTACTGGATCCTCAACGACATCGTCTGGCGCAAGGCCAACCCGATGCCGAACTTCCGCGGCAAGCGCTTCACCAACGCGCACGAGACCCTGATCTGGGCCTCCCGTTCGGCGGAGTCGAAGGGCTACACCTTCCATTACGAGGCGCTGAAGGGCGGAAACGACGACGTCCAGATGCGCTCCGACTGGTTCATTCCCCTCTGCACCGGCGACGAGCGCCTGAAAGGCGCCGACGGCCAGAAGGTGCATCCGACCCAGAAGCCGGAGGCGCTGCTGGCCCGCACGCTCCTCTCGGCGACCAACCCGGGCGACGTGGTGCTCGATCCGTTCTTCGGTACCGGCACCACCGGCGCCGTTGCCAAACGCCTCGGCCGCCACTTCATCGGCATCGAGCGCGAGACGGTCTACGCTCAGGCTGCCCGCGCGCGCATCGACGCCGTCGAGCCCCTGTCTCAGGCGGCCCTGCTGGTGGCCCCGAGCAAGCGCGCCGAGCCCCGTGTCGCCTTCCTCAGCGTCATCGAGGCCGGGCATATCCGGGCTGGCGAGACCCTGACCGACGCTCGCGGCCGCCACAGCGCCATCGTTCGGCCGGACGGCACCCTGATGGCCGGACCGGCCACGGGTTCGATCCACAAGATCGGCGCCCTGGTTCAGGGCTTCCCCGCCTGCAACGGCTGGGACTTCTGGCACGCGACGCGGAACGGCAAGCCGGTGCTCATCGACGTCTTCCGGACCAAGATGCGTTCCGCCATGGGCTCGGCCGCCTGACGCTCCGCGCTCAGCGCGTCCGCGGCCGTCCCCGCTTGCGGGGCGCGGCCGGCGGTATCGCCTCGGGCGGGCCATCGAATGCGTCCCCGCTCTCGTCGCGGACCGGAGCCGGCGCCGGGCGCGGAGCCGGCTTCGGCACCGGACGGAACCGTGGCGACGGGGCGGTTGCCTCCGGTTCGGGCTCGGCGAAGAGCGGCGTATCGGCCACGCTGCGCATGGCCTTCGGCCTGCCGCGCTGGGCGACCTTCCCCGAAACCGGTTCCGCCGCCTCGGGTTTCGGGTCGAAGGCGTGCGCCAGGACCTTCTTCATCACGCCCGGCAGCGGTTCGGCGTCGAGGTCACGGCGCGGCGTGAAGCGCAGGCCCGGCGGCGGAGCGGTGCTGAGCGCCACCTTGGCGACGAACACCGTCAATTCCAGCGGGAAATGCGTGAAGCCGTGCCGCACGAGGCCCGGCAGCCGTTTCCAGCGCGCGTCGAGGGGCGCGTCGAGGAGTGCCTGAGCCGGATCGTAATCGGGCTCCCAGGGGCTCATCGGCGGCTCGGCCATCGAGCCCAGCAGTCCCTCGGGCGGGCGGGTCCGCAGCAGGACCGCCTCGTCGCCGCTGCGAATCGCCACGAAGGCCGCACCCCGCCGGAGGCTCCCCTTCACGGCCTTCACCTTCCTGGGGAAGGTTTCCTGCAGCCCCAGCGCCCGGGCGCGGCAGGGCGCCATCCATGGACAGAGGGCGCAAGCCGGGCGCTTGGGCGTGCACAGGGTGGCACCGAGATCCATCGCCGCCTGGGCAAAATCGCCCGGACGCTCCTCGGGAACCAGGGCCTGAGTCACCGTGCGGATCTCGGCGCGGGCCGCCGGCAACGCGGTCTCGATGGCGAAGAGCCGGGTCATCACCCGCTCGACATTGCCGTCCACCGCCGCCTCCGGCCGGTCGAACGCGATCGCCGCGACGGCGCCCGCCGTGTAGGCGCCGATGCCCGGCAGCTTGCGCAGGGATGCAGCCGTGTCGGGAAACCGCCCGGCCGCCGCCACTGCCTTGGCGCAGGCGTGAAGGTTACGGGCGCGGGAATAGTAGCCGAGACCGGCCCAGGCCGACATCACGGCCTCCTCGGGGGCCGCCGCAAGGTCCTCGACGGTGGGAAAGCGCGCCAGGAACTTCGCGAAATAGGGTTTGACCGCCGCGATCGTGGTCTGCTGCAGCATCACCTCCGAGAGCCAGACCCGGTACGGATCGGGCGTCTCGCCCGGCAGCGCCCGCCAGGGCAGGACGCGGCGGTGCCGGTCATACCAGGTCAGAAGATCCGCGGCCTCGGGGGCGGGAGCTATGGTGTGGGGCACGGGCACCGGCGCGTGATGGGGTTGCCCGTCCATAGACCGCCGACCCGATGCGTCCAAGGCCGACCTGTCGGGGTATCACCCCCAGGCCGGATCGCGGCGATCCGCTTCGACCCGACGGAACGGCGTGCTAACCATTGGGGACGATACCGAAGCCTCGGTCCGATCCCGGTCGGACGCACGGAAATCCTGCGCATGGCGCGTGTCAAACCCCTCGCCGAACTGCTCGAGAGCTGCATCGGTCCCGCCTTCGCGGCACAGGGGTTCGCCTCCACCGACATCCTGGCCGCCTGGCCGGAGATCGTGGGCGAGCGGCTCGCGCGCTATTGCCAGCCCTCCAAGCTCGAATGGCCGCGCCGGCGCCGGCGCGAGGAGGAGGGGCGCCCCGATCCCGGCACGCTCGTGGTCCGGGTCGAGGGCGTGTTCGCCCTCGAACTTCAGCATCTGGCGCCGGTGGTGATCCAGCGCATCAACGCACATTACGGCTGGGCCTGCGTCGGCAAGATCGTGATGCGCCAGGGCCGCGTCGACCGGATCGGCCGCCGCCCGGCGCCGCCCGTGGTCGATCCCGTCCGCCGCGGCGAAGTGGCGCTCGCGGTCCAGACGATCGAGCACGACGCTCTGCGCGAGGCCCTCGACCGCCTCGGGACGGCGATCGTCGCGACGACGCACAAGCGCTAGGGGCGCCACGCGCCGCCTTGTCAGGACGCCTGCAGGATTCTACCGCATCGCTCCAGACGATTTGGTCCGCGACCGGAGCCCTCCCGATCATGATCACCCGACGCGATGCCCTGAAAGCCACCGGCCTTGCGGTCGGCGCCGCGGTTCTCCTGCCCCGGTTCACCCTCCCGGCGTTGGCCGAGGACGTCAATCTCTCGACCCTGATGGAGCCCGGCCCGCTCGGCGACGTCTGGCTCGGGCCGAAGGACGCCAGGGTCACCATCATCGAGTACGCCTCGATGACCTGTTCCCACTGCGCCGCCTTCCACAAGTACACATGGCCGGCCCTGAAGGAGCGCTACATCGACACCAACAAGGTGCGCTTCACGCTGCGCGAGTTCCCGCTCGATCCGCTCGCCACCGCCGCGTTCATGCTCGCCCGCTGCGATGGGGATGCGAAGTACTATCCCATCACGGATCTGCTCTTCGACCAGCAGCAGGCCTGGGCCTACGTGCAGAAGCCACAATCGCCGGTGGATGCCCTGGAGCAGATGCTGCGCCAGGCGGGCTTCTCGAAGGAGAAGTTCGAGGCCTGCCTGAAGGACCAGAAGCTCTACAGCGCGGTCAACACGGTGAAGCAGAAGGGGATGGACACCTTCAAGGTCGATTCGACTCCGACGTTCTTCATCAACGGCGAGCGCTTCAAGGGCGAGATGACCATCGAGGGCATGGAGAAGGTCATCAAGCCCCTCCTGGGTGCCTGACGTTTCCGACGCCATTCCAACGCACGCGTGGCTTGAGATGCGCCGCTTGGTGGGCGTCGTGCCACCCCTCGGCGGCCCTTTGGACGAACACCTGGGGGAAGATCGGCAAAACGCCGATTTCTCTTGGTACGACAGGATCTTACGTGAGGTTGGGGGCGCCTTGACACCCAAGGTAGGCGAAACTATGGTGCGCCCCGCTTGAAGGAGGCGTTCCGCCGGTTCCCTCCGCTCTCGCCAATGTGAGTTCTCGCCGTGAGCGGCAACGAAACAGGGGACGAAGGCGGGGACGGGCGGAAGAAAGCACTGGACGCGGACCTCTCTCAGAGGCTCAAACGTCTTGAGACGCAGATTGAGCGGAAGCGGCCGAGCGCCACTCCCGATCATTCGACGCGTCCCGGTCCTGCGGCCGGGCCTTCTCCTCTCGGCCAGGCGATGCGGCTCTCGACCGAGTTCATCGCGGGCGTCCTCGCCGGGGGCATTCTCGGTTGGATGTTCGATCGTTACCTGGGGACGAAACCCTGGGGGCTGATCGTCCTGCTGATGTTGGGGTTCGCCACCGGCGTCTACAACGTCATGCGCGTCTCGGGTGCTCTTCCCAGGACGCCGACGAAGGATCAGGACCGATAGCGGTCCTCGAGGATCGCCGCATACGCGGCGGACCGAATTCGAATCATGCCGCGCGTGCGGCACCGGTGGTGGCGGGTCCTCAGACCTGCCGAGAGTCAGAAGGGCGGGAGCGGCAATGGCCGTAAAGATGGATCCGATCCACCAGTTCGAGCTCAAGCCGCTGGTTTCCTTCGGTCATATCGGCAATCAGGAGATCGCGTTCACCCAGTCCGCGCTCTACATGTTCGCTGCCGTCGGAATCATCGCGCTGATCACCGTGGTGGCCACCGCCCGCCGCTCGGTGGTGCCGGGCCGCATGCAGTCGATGGCCGAAGTGTTCTACGAGTTCATCGGTTCGACCCTGCGCCAGTCCGCCGGTCATGGTTCCGAGCGGTTCATGCCGCTGATCTTCTCGCTCTTCATGTTCGTGCTCGTCCTGAACATGCTCGGCATGATCCCCTACGCCTTCGCGGTGACCAGCCACATCATCGTCACCTTCGCGCTCGCGCTGCTCGTGATCGGCACCGTCATCGTGTACGGCTTCATGGCCCACGGCACGAAGTTCCTGAAGGTGTTCGTTCCGTCGGGCGTGCCCGGCTGGCTCATGCCGATGATCGTCGCCATCGAGATCGTGTCCTTCATCTCGCGCCCGATCAGCCTCGCCGTCCGTCTCTTCGCCAACGTGCTCGCCGGCCACATCGCGCTGAAGATCTTCGCGGGCTTCGTCCCGGCCCTGCTCGCCGCCGGTGCCTGGGGCGCCATCTCGCCGCTGCCGCTGGCCCTCAGCGTCGCCGTCACGGCCCTCGAATTCCTCGTCGCCGGTCTGCAGGCCTACGTCTTCGCGACGCTCGCCTCGATCTATCTCAGCGACGCCCTGCATCCCGGCCACTGAGCCGGGTCCTCCCGGCCATCGGCCGGGACACCCCCTTCCGTCCCCGGCCCGCGGTCGCAGGCCGGATTTCTCTCCACGCAACGACGACACGGACACCAGGAGCAATTTGATGGATCCCTTAGCTGCCAAGTACATCGGTGCCGGCCTCGCCTGTCTCGGCATGGCGGGCGCCGCCATCGGCCTCGGCAACCTCTTCGGCCAGTTCTACGCCGGCGCGCTCCGCAACCCGTCGGCCGCCGACGGCCAGCGCGGCAACCTGCTCCTCGGCTTCGCCCTCACGGAAGCGCTCGGCATCTTCTCGCTGCTCGTCGCGCTGCTGCTCCTGTTCGCCGTCTAAGACACGCTCGTCGTCTCGGATCTCGAACCGATACCGGACCGGACGCCGCCTCCCCCAGGGATGGCAGAGGCGTCCGGTCCCCACTCCCTGAATTTACGCGAAGGACGTCATGGCTCAGCCGGCCCATTCGACCGCAACGCATGAAGGCTTCGCCGCGACGCCGGCCGCCGAGCACGGCGGCGGCTTCCCGCCCTTCGAGAGCCACACCTTCGCGTCCCAGCTGATCTGGCTCGCCCTCGCCTTCGGGCTGCTCTACTACCTGATGGACAAGATCGCGCTGCCGCGCATCCAGGCCATCTTGCACGACCGCGCCGTGCGCCTGTCGAGCGATCTCGACGAGGCACAGCGCCTGAAGGCCGAGGCGGATGCCGCCGGGGCGGCCTACGCGAAATCCCTCAGCGACGCGCAGGCCAAGGCCCAGGCCATCGCCCTCGAGACCCGCACGGCCCTGACCCAGGAAGCCGAGACCAAGCGCAAGGCGCTGGAGGCCGAGCTGAACGCCCGCATCGCCGCCTCCGAGGCGACCCTGCGGACCCGCACCGCCGAGGCCATGGACAACGTCCGCGGCATCGCCGGCGAGACCGCTTCGGCCATCGTCGAGCGCCTGACCGGGCTCAGCCCGGACGAGGCTGCGCTGGCCAAGGCCCTCAACAGCGTCGCCTTCCCGCACTGAAGCGGGACGCCAAACCACACCTGACCGGCAGGACCCGAGGGTCGAAGACCCCGCCGGACCGCCGGACACCATCGAGTTGGGACGACGAGCATGTTGTTGGAAGCCGAATTCTGGGTCGCAGTCGCCTTTGTCCTATTCATGGCCGTGGTCTGGAAGGTCGGCGGCTTCAACCAGATCACCAAGGCCCTCGATGGGCGCGCCAAGCGCGTCCGCCACGAACTCGACGAGGCGCGTCGCCTGCGTGAGGAGGCCGCCGGCGTCCTGGCCGATTACAAGAAGCGCCGCACCGAGGCCGAGCGCGAGGCCGAGGCCATCGTGGCCTCCGCCCGCGAAGAGGCCCAGCGCATCGCCGACGAGGGCCATGCCCGCCTGAACGACTTCATCGCGCGCCGGACCAAGTCGGCCGAGACCAAGATCGCCCAGGCCGAGGTCCAGGCGACCGCTCAGGTCCGCGCGGCCGCCGCCGACGCTGCGGTGAAGGTCTCCGAGGTCATCCTGCGCGAGCGCATGCAGGGTGAGACGGCGGAAGGCCTGGTTCGCCAAAGCCTCGGCGAAGTCAGGACCCGCCTGCGGGCCTGATCCCTCCCTCTGCGACACCAGGGAAAGCCGCCGCGAGGCGGCTTTCGCGTTTTCAGGGCCGATCCGCGACGGCCGCGTGCTAGAAGGCCGCCCCGATCGCGCCGGCGCCATGCCGCAGCGGAGTTCCGATGCAGCCGATCATCTCGATCCAGAACCTGTCGAAGGTCTACGCCTCAGGGCTCAAAGCCCTCGACGGCATCAGCCTCGACATCGCCGAAGGGGAGATCTTCGCCCTGCTCGGTCCGAACGGAGCCGGCAAGACGACGCTGATCAGCATCCTCTGCGGCATCGTCACGGCGAGCGGCGGCCGCATTCTCGCCGGCGGGCACGATATAACTCGGAATTATCGCCAGGCCCGCCGCCTGATCGGCCTCGTGCCGCAGGAACTCACCACCGACGCTTTCGAGACGGTGTGGGCGACGACGAGCTTCAGCCGCGGTCTCTACGGCCTTCGTCCGGATCCTGTACAGATCGAGCGCGTGCTGCGCGATCTGTCGCTCTGGGAGAAGCGCGATGCGCGAATCATGACGCTGTCGGGCGGCATGAAGCGCCGTGTTCTCATCGCGAAGGCGCTGAGCCACGAGCCGCGGATCCTGTTCCTCGACGAGCCCACCGCCGGTGTCGACGTCGAACTGCGCCGGGACATGTGGCGCCTCGTGCGCTCCCTGCGCGACAAGGGCGTCACCATCATCCTGACCACCCACTACATCGACGAAGCCGAGGAGATGGCCGATCGCATCGGGGTGATCCGCAAGGGCGAGATCATCCTGGTGGAGGAGAAGGCAGAACTGATGCGTAAGCTCGGCAAGAAGCAGATGACCCTGAATCTGCAGGAGCCGCTCACCGCCCTCCCCCCGACTCTGGCACGGCACGACCTGACTCTGAAGCCGGACGGCCAGGATCTCATCTACACCTACGACACCAAGGGCGAGCGGACCGGCATCACGGCGCTCCTGGCGGACCTCGCGGCCGCCGGCATCCGTTTCCGCGACCTCCAGACCAGCCAGTCCTCGCTGGAGGAAATCTTCGTCGACCTCGTGAAGGAACGCGCATGAACTGGTACGCGGTCCGCGCCATCTACGGCTTCGAGATGGCGCGCTTCTGGCGCACGGCGCTGCAGAGCATTGTCGCCCCGGTCATCGCCACCTCGCTGTACTTCGTGGTCTTCGGTGCAGCCATCGGCTCGCGCGTCGCCTCGGTGGACGGGGTCGCCTACGGCGCCTTCATCGTCCCCGGCCTGATGATGCTCTCGCTGCTGACGCAGAGTATCGCCAACGCCTCCTTCGGCATCTACTTTCCGCGCTTCGCCGGAACGATCTACGAGATCCTGTCGGCCCCGGTCTCGCCCCTCGAGATCGTGCTCGGCTATGTCGGCGCGGCGGCCTCCAAATCGATTCTCATCGGACTCATCATCCTGGCGACTGCCGCCCTGTTCGTGCCCCTGCGCATCGAGCATCCCTTCGTGATGGTGCTGTTCCTGCTCCTGACGGCGGTGACATTCAGCCTGTTCGGCTTCCTGATCGGCCTGTGGGCGGACGGCTTCGAGAAGCTGCAACTGGTGCCGCTCCTCATCGTCACCCCGCTGACCTTCCTCGGCGGCAGCTTCTACGCCATCGAGATGCTGCCGCCGTTCTGGCGGGCGGTGAGCCTCGCCAACCCGGTGGTCTATCTGATCAGCGGTTTCCGGTGGTCGTTTTTCGGCACCTCGGATGTCGGCGTGGGCATCAGCTTCGCCATGGCGCTGGTCTTCCTCGTTCTTTGCTTGGCCGGCGTGACCTGGATCTTCCGGACCGGCTACCGCTTGAAGAGTTGAGGCGCCGAGCGTCCCGTCAGGGTCGCTTGGCCAGGAACTCGAGCACGCCCGTGCGGTGGCCGCGGTCGCCGACGGCGGTGCTGTGATCGCGGTTCGGCAGTTCGAGGGCGGCGGCGTTCGGGAACAGGGCCGCCAGCGCCGGGCCGGAGCCCGAGACTGTGTCGAGGGTGCCGGTGGTCACGAGGGTGGGCGCCTGGATCTCTGCGACCTCGGCGCGCGACAGGGCCTGGCGGGAGCCGCGCATGCAGGCGGCGAGCGCCCGTAGATCGCTCTTCGTCTGCTCGGCGAAGGTGCGGAAGGCGGCGGCGGTCGGGTTCGGTGCCGGCGCCCCGGGCTCCGCCTCCAGGGCCTCGGCGATGCCGTCCGGCAGGCCCTTGCCCTCCACGAGGTGCAGGCCGAGGCCGCCGAGCAGCAGCGAACGGACGCGCTCCGGCGCATCGAGGGCCAGGAAGGCCGCGATGCGCGCGCCCATCGAGTAGCCCATGATGTCGGCTCGGCGGATGCCGAGATGGTCGAGCAGGCGGCGGGCGTCCTGGGCCATGAGGTCCGCGCCGTAAGCCTCCGGATCGTAGAGCTTCTGACTCTCGCCGTGGCCCCGGTTGTCGAAGGCGATCGTGCGGTAGCCGGCCTGAGTCAGGGTCCGGACCCAGAGCGTGTTGACCCAGTTCACCCCATGGTTCGAGGCGAAGCCGTGGATCAGCAGGATCGGATCGCCCGACCCGCCGACGGCTGGGACGTCGATATAGGCGAGGGTGACACCGTCGGAATCGAAGCTCTGCATGGGCTCGGGCCTTATCGGTCGGGGCATGATCCTGCTTCCTTGAACCGCCGGACGTGCCGACGGAAGCCCCTGCCTGACGTGCCCCCGCAAATGAAAGCGGCGGCAGGTTGCCCCGCCGCCGCATGTCGTCGAACCGGACCGACCGATTGGATCAGAAGGTGATACCGGTCTCGATCATATAGCGCTCCTGCGAGGTCTTCAGGCCGCTGCGGCCGAAGCCGGCACCGGGCGCGATATCGTAGAGCTGCACGGTCGAGAATTCGCCGCGGAGGAAGTAGCGGTCGAAGGTGAAGGTCGGAGTCACCGTGAAGGAGAAGGCCGAGCTGCCGGCGCCGTAGAGGACGGGGGTCCGACCGAACGGGTCAGAGCGATTGCCACTCTGGGTGATGTACTCGACGCGGCCGGCCAGCGAGAAATTGTCCGTGAATGCGTAGCCGGCCAGTAATGCCGCGCCGAAGGTTTCCGCTCCGAGGAGACCGAGGACGGCGTTCCGCTCGACGTTGGTGTACTGGACATAGGGCGTCACGATCCAGGGGCCGTCGGCATAGGTGTAGTTGGCGCTGATGATGCTGCTGTTCTGGACCGAAAGCGGCGTTGCGAACTGGAAGCGCAGGCTGCGCGCCGACGCGTTGTAGCTGCTGAAATGCGTGCCGCCATTGATGCCGATCGTGTTGGCAGCGTCGAGCTTGTAGGTGATCGCACCTGTGACCCAGTTGATCTCGCCGGAGTAGAAGCCATCAGTCGCAGCGAACGAAGCAGACAGCGGGCCGTCGCTGTAGTTCACCTGCACGCCCTGGTTGATCACGTTCTCCTGGTTGAACAGGAGGCCGCGCGAGATGTTCAGGTTCTGGAAGGTGAAGGGCAGCTCCGAACCGATCAGGGTCGGCATGCGGCCGCCCTGAACCGACCAGTTGTCGTTGATCACGTACTTGCCGAACGCGATCGGGACCGGCGAGTAGAGAAGGTCCGTCTGGTCGAAGGTGCCGTAGACCGGCAGGCCGAGGCCCGGGATCGTGTAGGCGCCGAAGGCGGCGTAGAACTGGAACGGACCGTCCGCCTTCTGGACGAAGCCCATCAGGTTGGAGAAGTCGACCCGCCCACTGCGATCGGCGGGGACGCCGGGGGGAGCGATGATGCCGGAGAATGGGTTCGACTGCGTGTAGGCGTAGCCCGTCACCGCACCACCCACATAGATGTCGCCGAACGCGCCGAGCGTCAGGCAGGACGGGTTCGGGTTCTGCTTGATGAAGCCGCCATAGGCCGGGAAGGTGATTTCGGCCTTGCACGGTGCGGGCGGGGCGGGAACGGCCAGGACCTTCGCCGGCATGTCGGCTGCGAAGGCGCAGACCGAGGACATCAGGACGGCGGAGAGGGCGAGGAGCGAGCGGTGCATGGCCATGGGAACTCTGCGGGAGGATCTGCGTTGCGGTGACGTTCTCAAAGGTTCCCCGCTACGGCAAAGCTATCCTTTGTGCAGGCGCCTACTTTTGAGGCAATTCCGGCCTGAGGTGCTGGGTTTGCGTCGTGGTGTTGCCACAATGGAACAGGTCGGAGCACCGAAATTCAGTCCAGCCGGTCTCCTCGCCTGTCGCGGCGATGCCCGGAAACGGTCGAAGCCAGTTTCGACGATCGTCCGAAGGTCGACGCTTCGGAATGCTCCCCGTCCAAGCGAGCCGTCCTCCGCCGTTCGATCGTGTCGCCTTCGCTTGCCGCCGCGCGCGCGCGCTGGCATCAGCAGGCACGATGAAAGATACCCAGCCCTACGGCACCTACGCTCCCACCGGCCTCGTCGCCCGCATCGCCCGCCAGACCGGGCGGATCTCCTATGCCAGCTGGGCCGGCCGGCGCCTCGCCCTGTTTCTGCGACGGGTGGCGATCGGCCTTCTGCAGGGGGCGCCCCTCGACGTGGAGCGCTACGGCGCTCGTATGCGGCTCTACCCCTACAACAACAACTGCGAGAAGAAGGTGCTCTTCACCCCGCAGTTCTTCGATCCGGAAGAGCGTGCGTTGCTGCGTGCGAAGCTCCAGCCCGGCTGCACCTTCCTCGATATCGGCGCGAATATCGGGGCCTATGCGTTGTTCGTCGCGGCCTTCGCGGGGCCGCGCGCGCGCATCCTCGCGGTGGAGCCGCAGCCGGACGTCTTCGACCGCCTCACCTACAACATCGGCCAGAACCCGTTTGGGACGGTCAAGGCGGTGGCCTGCGCCGTCGCCGACAAGGCCGGTGAACTCACGCTGTTCGTCGATCCCCGCAACCGGGGCGAATCGAGCCTGAAGATCGTCGGAACGAACGAAGGGGCACAGATCCGTGTGCCGGCGGTGCCCCTGTTCGATCTCGCCCGCGGTGAGGGCATCGAGCGCATCGACGCGATGAAGCTCGACGTCGAGGGGGCCGAGGACCTGATCCTGGAGCCGTTCCTGCGGGCCGCTCCCGCCGCGCTCCACCCGCTGCTGCTGATCGTCGAAAATGGCACCGATCAGTGGCAGATCGACCTGCCCGCCCTCTTGGAGCAGCACGGCTATCGCCGGATCGCCCGGACGCGCTTGAACCTGATCTTCGAGCGCGCCGCCTGACGAGGGCGCGCTACAGGACCGGAATGGCATCCGCGAGGGTGATCCCCTGGGGATCGATCCGGCAGCGATAGGCATGCACCGCGACACCGGCCGATCGGGCGGCCTGGAACGCCCGGTCGAAGGCGGGGTCTAGGTCCCGTGCCGCGTCGAACCGCTCCGCCCACATCTGGACCACGATCACAACCATGGCGCGGCCGCCGGCTCCCACGACGCCGGCGAGGTCCGCCATGTGGCGAGCGCTGCGGGCGGCGACGCAATCGGGAAATTCCGCGAGGCCCGGGCTTCGCATCAGGTGGCAGTTCTTCACCTCGACATGACAGGGGGGCATCCCCTCGCCTGTGGCGAAGAAATCGACCCGGCTCGCCTGTGCGTAGCGGACTTCCGGACGGAGACCCGAATAGCCTGCCAGCGCCGGTAGGGTGGTGTCGGCGAAGGCTTCCGCCACCAGAGCGTTCGGTCGCATCGTGTTGATGCCCACCCATTGCCGGCCGCCCGGCAGGTTTGCCTCAACCAGCTCCCAGGAATAGGCGAGCTTGCGGGTCGGGCTCCGCGCCTCGGACAGAAGGGCTCGTGCGCCCGGAACGGCGAGACCCAGCATCGCTCCGGGATTGGGGCAGTGAGCCGTCACGAGGGTCCCGTCGGCCAACTCCAGATCGGCGAGGAACCGCTTGTAGCGCCGCACGAGACGGCCCTCGATCAGGGGCGCGGGGAAGCGCATCGGCGTGTCCTGGGCAAGAAACAGGTTGATGCCGCCGGGCCTCGGCGTGGAATCGGGCAGCCGTGAGGCACTCGGGCTGGTCAGTGCTCATCGGATGCGACAGACTTCGCGCGGTACACCCGGGTCGATAACCGGGAAAACCGCTGTTCGTCCGCGAGGCCGCCATGTTCAATCTGTTCGACATCCTCCAGGCGCAGGCGGGCGCCAACGCGCAGGGATTCGGACGGCAATTTGGGCTCTCGCCGGAACAGAGCCTGCGCGCGATGGAGGCGCTGCTGCCGGCCCTGACCATGGGGTTGCAGCGCAACGTCGCCCACGATCCGACAGGCTTCGCCCACCTATTCAACCTCGTCGGTCCGACCGCGTCCCCGGCACCGAGCGCGACGCCGCCGATGGACATGCTGGTCAAGCAGCTGTTCGGGTCGACGCATCTCAGCCAGGCGGTGCTGCAGCAGGCCGCGACAGTCAGCGGCGTGGCGATGCCGGCCCTAAAGCAGATGCTGCCCGTCATGGCCGGCATGGTGGTGGCCGGAATCGTCCACGTGATGATCAATCAGACTCCATCGCCTGCGCCGGCCCCGCGCGCCGAGGCGAACCCGTTCGGCTTCGCCCCCAATGCCTGGTCGCAGATGATGGAGGCTTTCCTGAAGTCCGGCGGCAACGCGACCAGCCCGACACCGCCCGCTCCTCAGGCGCGGTCGCGCCCTGCGCAGCCCCGGCTCACGGCTCCCACGCCCGCCGTGCCGGACAAGGCGGCCTCGGATGCCCCCTTCGACCTGATGCAGCAGATGTTCCAGACGGGCCTCGAGGTACAGCAGGAGAACGCACGCGCCATGCAGCGGCTGTTCGATACCTTCTGGCAGGACCCCCGCGGTCCCACCGATTCCGGAACCGACGCCGCATCGAAGGCGGAACGCAGCGGGAAACGATAGCGGACTTCGCGTTCCGTTCGCCTGGACCGCGCCGACCTCGATTCGATCTCGACGGCGCTCATTCACCCTGAGCGATCCCCTCAAAATGGCGGTCGGCGGCGTCCGCGAAACCCGTCCTCGCCGGAACAATCGTCGGGCTACCCGCGCTTTCGGCAGGAACCCTTGCAGAACACTTACGGAACGTTTAACGTGTTCGTGTTTTGTTTCTGATGCCGCTCGCCGCGATCCCCGGCGCCAACGAAGAGTGTCCCGCATGTTGACGCGTAAGCAGCTGGACCTGCTCCAGTTCATCCAGCTCCGGATGCGCGAGAGCGGCGTTCCCCCCTCCTTCGACGAAATGAAGGACGCTCTCGACCTCAAGTCGAAGTCTGGCATCCATCGGTTGATCACGGCGCTGGAGGAGCGCGGCTTTCTGCGTCGTCTCCCGAACCGGGCAAGGGCCATCGAAGTCATCCGGATGCCGGAGAGCCTCGGTGGGAGCGCCGGTGCCCCGCGTGTCGCTCCTACACCCGAGGTCCGCCGCTTCACGCCGAGCGTGGTCGAGGGCGGCAAGGGCAAGGGTCTGCCGGCCGGTGCCGCGGTCTCCCGCCTGCCGACGACGCAGGCCACCGACGAGAGCGGGCGTGCGGTGACCATCCCGGTGATGGGCCGGATCGCGGCCGGTACGCCCATCTCCGCCATTCAGGAGCAGAGCCACTCGGTGACGATGTCACCGGATTTCCTGGCTGGTGGCGAGCACTACGCCCTCGAGGTGCGCGGCGATTCGATGATCGAGGCGGGCATACTGGACGGCGATCTCGTGGTCATCCGCAAGCAGGACACGGCCAATACGGGCGACATCATCGTGGCTCTGATCGACGATGAGGAGGCGACCCTGAAGCGCCTGCGCCGACGCGGCTCCTCCATCGCCCTCGAAGCGGCGAACCCGGCCTATGAGACGCGCGTGCTCGGGCCGGACCGGGTCCAGATCCAGGGGCGTCTGGTCAGCCTCGTTCGTCGTTACTGAAGAATCCCGTCGCTCGGTTCGTCGCCGGGCGGATCGGAGTCCAGAAGCTCGCGCTCGGGCGCCTTTCGATTCGGTGAAGGGTCTGCCTGAGGGGGCGAGAGGTTGTCCTCCTTCCTCGGCGGTGTCGCCCGCCACGGCACGCTGTCGCCGGGACGCTTGACCGTGGTGACGATGGGTCCATCTCGGGCGAGGCGGATCGCCGTCGCACCGTGCGCCGTCAGGAAGTGCCGATCAAGGATCAACGCGGCGCCGCAGCCGGGTGGCGCGGCTTGCCGAGTGATCAGGATCTCGGTGCGTGCGCAATCTTCCGGAAGCGCCCGTTTGTCGTTGACGAGGGCAAGGCTGCGTCCATCCGGCGTGGTCAGGGTGCAGCCGAGGCCATCGCACAGCGCGCCTCGGAAGGCACTGACCTCTTCCGCCCGGCGTCCGTCCCCGTCGGCCTTGAGCCATTGGCCGAGTACGAAGGGCGGTGGGCGGCCGAAGATCGCGAGTTGCCCGTTGCGCTCGCGGATGGCTCCGCCTGCCCCTTCGCGATCGATGTAGATATCGTTTCGCTCCGGAAAGGTAGCGAGGACGACGCCGATTGCTGCCGGGCAGAGACCGAGCCAGCGCAGTGACGAGGCCGGCAGGGTCAGGATGATCAGCGCCGAGGCCATGAGCGCGAGGGGACCGGCGCCGAAGGCTGGCACCACCAGAACCGCGTTCCCGAATCCCGCGATCCAGGTCGAGATGGTCAGCATACCACGGACCGCGAGGCCCATCGCCCACCAGACCGGCTGATCCAGCGCGAACGGATAGGCGAGAATGCCGAGGACCGCCGACGGCATCACGGCCAGGGAGACGAGCGGCAGGGTGAGCGCGTTGCCCACGAGTCCGAAGGGCTGCACCGTCTGGAAGTGATAGGTCGCGAAGGGGGCTGTGGCGATCTGGGCCACGAGCGTCGTTGCCAGGGTCCCGAGGATCGCCGTCGTGACGAGGGCGAACAGGCGCGGCAGCCAGCCTGCGCCATCGCGACCGAGGGCGCTCCCCGCGATCAATGGCGCGCAAGCGATCAGGCCGGCGACCGCTCCGAACGACATCTGGAAGCTTGGTCCGAGAAGGCCCTCCGGTTCGCGGGCTAGTGCGATCAGGGCGGCGATCGCCAGATTGCGCATGCTGAGGGCCGGCCGGTCGACCAGGATCGCGCCGAGCATGACTAGGGTCATGATCAGCGACCGTTCGGCGGCGATGTCCCATCCGGAAAACACGCAATAGGCCGTCACGCCCACCATGGCGACGGCGGACGCGATCTTCTTAATCGGCCAATGCAGCGCTGCGAACGGCACCACGGCGAGCAGCGCCCGCACGAGCCAGAACACCACCCCGGCCGCCAAGACCATGTGCAGGCCCGAGATCGAGACCACGTGGTAGATGCCCGCGGCCCGCAGGATGTCGTTGGTCTCCCCGTTGATGAGTCCCCGCTTGCCGGTCACCAACGCCGCCGCGACCGCCCCGGCCTGTCCGCCATTGGCGTCGGTGATCTGGCGTGTCAGGGCATTCCGTGCCGCATCGACGGCGGCGGCGAGACGGATCTGCCGATCGGTCGTCTCGGCCACCGGACGCACCTCGACCTTCCCGACGAGGGAGCCGACAGCGCCGATCTCGCGGAAGAAGGCGTCGCGCGCGAAGTCGTAGCCACCCGGCCGGGCCGCTTCCGGGGGTGGGAGCAGGCGCGCCGTCGCGGCGATACGATCGCCCGGCTTCAGGGTGTTCGCCTTGCGATAGGAGACGCGCACCCGGGCCGGGCGGAGTTCGGCCCCTAGGGTGCCGAAGCTCTCCACCCGAATGATCAGGCGCGCACCCTCTTCACGCTCGTCCAGGCCTTCAATGGTGCCGACAAGGGGGGCGATCGTCGTGCGGGCCAGGATCGGACCGGTCACGCGCTGCACCCGTGCCGTCGCCGCAGCGAACCCGAGGAACGCCGCAATGGCCGCGAGGACCAGGGCGAGTCCGACGGGGCGATCCCCCAGGAACGGAGTCGTCGCGGCCAGCAACGCCGCGGCGACGAGCGGCGCGACCAGCGACGGAGTGCCCTGTGTCCCGAGGAAGAAGACGAGGATGCCGCAGCCGAACGCCACCGCGAGCCAGGCGAAGAGCCGGCGCTGCTCGATCTCGCGCGTCCAGCCCGCGCGGAGCCAGGCGAGGACGACCTCGGCGCCCGGCCGACGCGCGGCGAAGCGGCGGGTGAGACGCCCCATCGCTGCCGTCGCGCGTGCCTGCACCATCGCGTCTTCCTTCGGCTGCTGCCCGCAAGCCCGCGCCCCGCAGCCGCCGATCCGCCCTGCGATCTTTGGAACATGACGATTTCTTAACGCTTGCTTCCGCGCATGCTACACGCGCGGTTCCGGGCCGGTCGATCCGCCTCCCGCCCGTTTCACGAGCAAATCAAGTCCAGATTGATGTCGTCAGCCGTCGTCACGCGTTTCGCGCCCTCGCCCACGGGCTACCTCCATATCGGCGGGGCCCGCACGGCCCTGTTCAATTGGCTCTATGCCCGCCATTTCGGCGGCCGCATGCTGCTGCGCATCGAGGACACCGACCGTGAACGCTCGACGCAAGGCGCGATCGACGCGATCCTCGACGGCATGCGCTGGCTCGGCCTCGATTGGGACGGTGACGTCATCTACCAGTACGCCCGGGCCGCCCGTCACCGGGAGGCCGCCGAGGGCCTGCTGGCCTCCGGCAACGCGTATCGCTGCTACGCGACGCCCGAGGAATTGACGGCCATGCGTGAGGCCGCCCGGGCCGAGGGGCGGCCACTGCGCTATGACGGCCGCTGGCGCGACCGTGACCCGTCCGAGGCGCCGGCAGGCGTCAAACCGGTGATTCGCCTGCGCGCGCCCACCGACGGTGAGACGGTGGTCGAGGACGGCGTGCAGGGGCGCGTCGTCTGGCAGAACAAGGATCTCGACGACCTCGTGCTGCTGCGCTCGGACGGCAACCCGACCTACATGCTCGCGGTGGTGGTCGACGACCACGACATGGGCGTGACCCAGGTCATCCGCGGCGACGACCACCTGACCAATGCCGCGCGTCAGCGCCAGATCTACGATGCCCTCGGCTGGGAGGCGCCTGCCATGGCGCATATCCCGCTGATTCATGGTGCCGACGGGGCCAAGCTCTCGAAGCGCCACGGTGCGCTCGGCGTCGACGCCTATCGCGACCTCGGCTACCTGCCGAGCGCGCTGCGCAACTACTTGGTGCGTCTCGGCTGGAGCCATGGCGACCAGGAGGTGTTCTCCACCGAAGAGATGATCGCCGCCTTCGACCTGAAGGCGATCGGCCGCTCGCCGGCGCGGTTCGATTTCGCCAAGCTCGAGAACCTCAACGGCCTCTACATCCGTGGCGCGACCGACGCGGACCTTGTGGCGGCGATCGACGACGTGCTGCCGGCTCTCGGCCCGGCGCGCGGCATCACCGTGCCCATGAGCCCCGCTCTCCGCGAAACCCTCACCGCCGCGATGCCCGGTTTGAAGGAGCGCGCCAAGACCCTCGTCGAACTCCTGGACAGCGCCTACTACCTCACCGCCGCACGGCCCCTCGTGCTTGACGACAAGGCGAAGGGTCTGCTTGGCGACGAGGCCCGCGGCCGCCTCGGCGCTCTCCTGCCCGCCCTCGCGTCGCTGCCGGCGTGGACGGCCTCGGCCACCGAGGGCGCGGTCCGTCAGTTCGCGGAGGCCAACGGACTGAAGCTCGGCCAGATCGCGCAGCCTCTGCGGGCGGCGCTCACCGGGCGCGCAACCTCGCCGCCTGTCTTCGACGTGATGGCCGTTCTCGGCCGCGAGGAATGTCTCGGTCGCCTGCGCGATCGGATCGCCTGACGCCGCAGCGCACAAAAGTGCAGATTCTCTCGGTCGATGCGCGCGGAGGAATGACAAATCGGCCCGGATTTCGCTTCGACAACGAGGTGAGACGGGCCGTCGGTTGATGACGGTCCGCCGATCCGCTACCCCCATGCTCGTGTGAGCAAGTGCAGCATGCGCTGTCTTTGCACCCCGGACCCGGGTGGTCGATTGCATCGCCACGCGGGCCGCCGCCGCCCCGCTGCCACGAAAGGGTCCAGGTCTCCATGAGCGCCTCCAGCACGATCACCGTGGGCGACAACCACGTCGAGCTTCCGATCAAGACCGGCACCATCGGTCCGGACGTCATCGACATCGGCAAGCTCTACGCGAAGACGGGCAAGTTCACCTTCGACCCCGGCTTCACCTCCACCGCCTCCTGCGAGTCGAAGATCACCTACATCGACGGCGATGCGGGCGTTCTCCTCTACCGCGGCTACCCCATTGAGCAGATCGCCGAGCACGGCGACTTCCTCGAGACATGCTATCTGATGCTGTTCGGCGAGTTGCCGACTCCGGCCCAGAAGGCGGATTTCGACTATCGGATCACGCGCCACACGATGGTGCATGACCAGATGAACCGCTTCTTCCAGGGCTTCCGCCGCGATGCGCACCCGATGGCCATTATGGTCGCCTGCGTCGGCGCGCTCTCGGCTTTCTATCACGACTCCACCGACATCTCGGACGACCAGCAACGCATGGTCGCCTCGATGCGGATGATCGCCAAGATGCCGACCCTCGCTGCGATGGCCTATAAGTACTCGATCGGCCAGCCGTTCGTGTATCCGAAGAACGACCTCGATTACACCTCGAACTTCCTGCGGATGTGCTTCGCGGTGCCCTGCGAGGAGTTCAAGGTCAATCCGATCTTCGCCCGTGCGTTGGACCGGATCTTCATCCTGCACGCCGACCACGAACAGAACGCCTCGACTTCGACGGTTCGCCTCGCCGGCTCTTCGGGGGCCAACCCCTTCGCCTGTATCGCGGCCGGCATCGCCTGCCTCTGGGGACCCGCTCATGGCGGCGCCAACGAGGCGGCCCTGAAGATGCTCGAGGAGATCGGCCATCCGGAGAACGTCGCCAAGTACGTGGCCAAGGCCAAGGACAAGAACGATCCGTTCCGCCTCATGGGCTTCGGCCACCGCGTCTACAAGAACTACGATCCGCGCGCGCGCATCATGCAGAAGACCACCCACGAGGTGCTCGGACAGCTCGGTATCAAGGACGATCCGCTGCTCGAGGTCGCGGTGCAGCTAGAGCAGATCGCCCTAAAGGACGACTACTTCATCGAGAAGAAGCTCTACCCGAATATCGATTTCTACTCGGGCATCACCCTGAAGGCGATGGGCTTCCCCACCTCGATGTTCACGGTGCTGTTCGCCCTGGCCCGCACGACTGGCTGGATCGCGCAGTGGGCCGAGATGATCGAGGACCCCTCGCAGAAGATCGGCCGGCCGCGCCAGCTCTACATCGGTCCCGACAAGCGCGAATACACCCCGATCGATCAGCGCGCCTGATCCGCCCGCCTCGCCGGTAGAACCCCGGCGAGGCGTTTCCTCACGATGGTAGCGCGTCGGCGAGGTCGTGTCGGCCCGGCCGCTCAGTGCGGGCGGGCGCGATCCACGACCTCGCGGGCGGCCGCGAAGGCCTCGTCGGCATCGAGGTCGGTGGTGTCGAGGATGACGGCGTCGGCGGCCGCCTTCAGCGGCGCCGTCGAGCGCTGTGCGTCCCGCGCGTCCCGCGCCACGATGTCGGCCAGGATGGCCCCGAGGCTCGCCGATTCGCCCCGCCGCAGCAATTCGAGGTGGCGCCGCCGCGCCCGCTCCTCCGGAGCCGCCGTGATGAAGAGCTTCACCTGCGCGTTCGGACAGACCACGGTCCCGATATCCCGTCCATCCAGCACCGCGCCGGCGGCGTTGCCGGCAAAGCGCTGCTGCCAGGCGAGGAGGGCCGCCCGCACGGCGGGCACTGCCGAGATGCGCGAAGCCGCTTCGCCCATCGCGCGCTCGCGCAGGCGCGGATCGGCGAGCCGGTCGGCGATCAGGCTGGAGGCCGCCCGCGCAGCCGCCTGATGGTCGTCGAGGTTTCGGCCGGCATCGATGACCGTGAGGGCGACGGCCCGATACAGCAAGCCCGTATCGAGGTGCGGCAGGCCGTAATGGGTGGCCAGCCGCTTGGCCAGGGTTCCCTTGCCCGAGGCGGCGGGTCCGTCGATCGCGATCACCATCGGCATCGCGCTCAACCCTCGATCCGGCCGCCGAGACCCTGCATCGTCGGCAGGAAGCTCGGGAAGCTCGTGGCGATCATCGCACCGTCATCCACCGTGACCGGTTCGCGTGTGGCGAGCCCCATCACCAGGAACGCCATGGCGATGCGGTGGTCGAGATGGGTCGCCACCGTGCCGCCGCCCCGCGCCCGCTCGCCGGTGCCATGCACGACGAGATCGTCGCCCTCGACGACGTAGGCGACGCCGTTGGCGCTCAGCCCGTCCGCCACCGCCGTCAGGCGATCGGATTCCTTCACCCGCAATTCGTGCAGTCCGCGCATCCGGGTGGTGCCTTCGGCGAAGGCGGCCGCCACGGCGAGCACCGGGTATTCGTCGATCATCGAGGGCGCCCGCTCCGGCGGCACGTCGACGCCCTTGAGGCGGCTCGCCCGCACGCGCAGGTCGGCGACGGTCTCGCCGCCCTCGTCCCGCTCGCGCAGCCGCTCGATATCGGCGCCCATCTCGATCAGGGTGGTGATCAGTCCGATCCGCAAGGGGTTCATCATGACGCCTTCCAGCGTCACCTCGGAGCCCGGGACGATCAGCGCCGCCACCAGGGGGAACGCCGCCGAGGACGGGTCTGCCGGCACGACAACCTTGGTTCCGCGCAGGGCAGGCTGGCCCGTGAGGGTGATCGTCCGTCCATGGCCGTCGGGCCCGTGCGGCGTCACCGTCACCTCGGCGCCGAACAGGCGCAGCATCCGCTCCGTATGGTCCCGGGTGGCGGCCACTTCGATCACCGTCGTGGTCCCCGGGGCGTTCAGCCCGGCCAGCAGCACCGCCGACTTGATCTGGGCGGAGGCCACCGGCGTCTCGTAGGTGATCGGGATCGCCTCGCGGGGTCCGCGCAGCGTGAGCGGCACGCGGCCGCCCGGTTCCTCGCTCACCACCTCGGCCCCCATCCGGACCAGCGGGTCGAGGATACGGCGCATCGGCCGCTTGCGCAGGGAAGCATCGCCATCGAACGTCGCGGTGACGGGCTGGCCGCCGACGACGCCCATCATCAGGCGAGAACCGGTTCCGGCATTGCCGAAGTCGAGTACGTCCTCAGGGTCGCTCAGGCAGCCGATACCGACGCCCCGCAGGCGCCAGCGTCCTTCGCCGACCCGTTCCACGTCCGCGCCGAGGGCCTTGGCGGCGGCAGCGGTGCGCAGCACGTCGTCGCCTTCGAGCAGGCCCTCGACATTCGTCTCGCCGATGCTGAGGAGGCCGAGGATCATCGCGCGGTGCGAGATGGATTTGTCCCCCGGCGGACGCAGGCTGCCCTGCAGAGGCAGGCCCGCATGGGCGGTCAGAGGTTGCGGCGTGGAATCGTGGGACACGGGCGTCGACTTTTCGGCTGGGCGCTGGGGCACCTGCGGGCTTCACGCAGGCGCCGAGGTCTCAGGGGCCGGTGAATTCATGGGGCCGGTTAACATGCGTCGCCGCCGCCGTCATCCGATGGGGGCACATCCCGGCCGCCTGAGCTTGGAAAACCTCCGTGGAAAGCCGGAAGCAGGCATGGAACGCCCACGATTCTCAAGGGAATTTGACAGGAGCGTCCCACGCGACTAACGGGGCGCCTCTCCCAAAAGATCGCACGTACTAGAGGTTCGCCCGTGGCCAGACCGGAACTCGGCTTGAAGCGTCAATGCATGAGCTGCGGCGCCAAGTTCTACGACCTCGACAACGACCCGCCGACCTGCCCGAAATGCGGAACGATCTACCAGGTCGCCGCCGCCTCCAGCCGCGCCGCTCCGGCCCTGGCGGCCCGGGCTTCCGCGGCCCCGGCCGATGACGACGAGGATACGGACGCCGAGAAGGGCGGGCCGGAGATCGTGTCCCTCGACGAGGTCGAGGCGGCCGAGGACGACGCCGATACGACGACCGAGGACGTCGATGGCGACAGCAACGACGATGCCGACGACACCTTCCTCGAGGAGGAGGACACCGGCGACGACGACGTGGCCGACCTCATCGACGGCGACATCGAGAACGACGAGGAGAGCTGACCTCCGCGGAAACCCTCTCCGACCCGCCGGGAAAAAAGTTTGCCGGCGGGCCACAAAGGGGGTTGAGGCGGCGGACAAGCCCCAGTACATGACCGCTATCGACGGCGGGCGACGCGCCAGCCGACGAGGACCGCCCCGGATTTCCAGAGACCGGGGTGTTGAGAGTG
>NZ_JBYSXL010000005.1:0-44761 GCF_058782155.1 Methylobacterium sp. FW306-05-D | reverse complement strand
GGGGCCTTAGCTCAGCTGGGAGAGCGCTTCCATGGCATGGAAGAGGTCATCGGTTCGATCCCGTTAGGCTCCACCAATCTCATTTCTCTACCACGTTATAATTCTACGATGGCCCGCTCGATGCGCTCGCGTCGTGCGGTTCTCCGCGTTTCGTCCTCTCCGTTGCTTCCGGGTCGCAATGGGGACGAAAACGCCGGAAGCGCGAAATAGGGGTTGAGGCGGCCGCCCGATCCCAGTATGCCACCGCCATCGCCGGTGCGGTTCAAGCCGCTCCGTTGCGAAAGACCACCCTGGGATTTCCAGAGACCGGGGTGTTGAAAGTGGGGCCTTAGCTCAGCTGGGAGAGCGCTTCCATGGCATGGAAGAGGTCATCGGTTCGATCCCGTTAGGCTCCACCAAAACTTCCCCGACGCTCCCCGACATCGACATGGACCTTTTCGCGTGTGCTGCGTATGGCGGTGCGGTGAGAGCCCATGCGCCGGCCACGATGGTTCGTGAGGCGGCTGAATTGGACGCGGTTCGGTGTTTCTGGCTTCGGTGTTCATGACGACGTCCCCCCCTGGCGACCCGGTCACGATCCCTGCTGCCGCGATCCTCCTGAAGGACCTCTGTGATCGCCTGCTGGCCGGCCCCAGCGCCACGGCGGTGTTGGAGCATTGGTGTCGCGGCCGCGGCCTCGCACAGGAGTCGGGTCTGCTCGCCCGGGCGATCCCGGCGCCCGAGCATCCCGCGAGCCCGGCACAGCGGGAGCGCCTCGCGGTCGCCCGGGAAGCGCCGCTACGCTACCGCCGGGTCCGCCTCACCTGTGGCGCCCTTGTCCTGTCGGAGGCGGAGAACTGGTACGTTCCGTCACGCCTGACGCCCGCGATGAACGCGCTCCTGGAAACCAGCGAGGTGCCGTTCGGCCGGGTCGTGCATGCGCTTTCGCCCTCGCGGCGGAATCTGTCCCTGCGCCTCCTCCCCGCGGCCGATGCCCCGGACAAGGCCGGCCTGATCGAACCGCTCTTCGCGATCGAGGCGCTGCTTCTTCGGGCGGATGGTCTGCCCCTGTGCGAGGTCGGTGAAGTCTATACCGGGGCCGTCCTGGCGGGCGCCTGAGTCCAATCCCGGCTACCACGGGCGTCGCGCGAGAGGTCTGGCCAGTGTCGGGGTTCCCGCGCTATGCCCCTCGCCCGGCAAGGGCTCGGGGCGAGGGATGAGGACATGGCGATCACCGGACGGGTGCTGCGGAATATGGGAGGCCTGGGAGCGCTCTGGCTCCTGCTCGGGAGCGCGGCGCTCGCCCAGCAGGGACGGGACGCCACGGGCCTGTGGCTGACCGAGACCGGCGCCTCAAAGGTGCGGATCAGCCGCTGCGGCGACGGCTATTGCGGCACGCTGGCGAGCGTCGCCGGCCCGGGCCTCGATGCCAAGAATCCCGATCCCGCACTCCGCTCCCGCAGTCTCGTCGGCGTGCAGATCATGAACACCCGCACCGCCGGCCCGAAGGGCTACGAGGGGACGCTGTACAATCCGAACGATGGCAAGACCTACGCGGGCACCATGACCCTCAAGGGACCCGACGTCGTCGAGGTGTCGGGGTGCGTGATGAGCGTGTTCTGCAAGAGCCAGTCCTGGAAGCGCGTGAACTGAGCGACGGCCGGCCTTTCCTGCTTCGAGCGGGGCAGGCCGGCATGTCGGGATCAGGGCGCGAGTGCAGCCCGGATCGCGTCGATGGCCGCCTGGGCGCCCGTGCCCTCAGGGCCGCCGGCCTGGGCCATGTCACGGCGCCCGCCGCCGCCCTTGCCGCCGAGATGCCCTGCGCCGGCCCGGACCAGGGCCACGGCGTCGTAGCGCTCCGTGAGGTCCGGGGTCACGCCGACGACGAGACCGGCCTTGCCGTCGGGGGCGACTCCCACGATGGCGACGATGCCGGAGCCGAGCCGGGTCTTGCCCTCGTCGGCGAGGCTCTTCAGGTCGCGCATCTCGACGCCTTCGACCACCCGGGCCATGACCTTCACGCCGGCGATCTCGGCGATGCCGTCGTCTCCGCCCGAGCCCGCGCCGCCCATGGCGATCTTCTTGCGCGCATCGGTGAGGTCGCGCTCCAGGCGCCGACGATCCTCGATCAGGGCCGCGAGCCGGTCCGGAACGTCGGCAGTCGGGGCTTTCAGCAGGCCGGCGATCTGTGCCAGCGTCCGGCTCTCCTCCGCGCGATGGCGCCGCGCCGCATCCGCGGTCAGCGCCTCGATGCGCCGCACGCCGGCGCCGACCGCGCTCTCGGCCACGACCGAGACCTGGCCGATCTCGCCGGTGCGCCGAGCATGGGTGCCGCCGCAGAGCTCCACGGAGAAGGCCTTGGTGCGGCCGCCCTCGCCGGCGACCGGCTCGCCCATGGAGACGACGCGGACCTCGTCGCCATACTTCTCGCCGAACAGGGCGCGAGCACCGGATTCGATCGCCTCGTCCACGGCCATCAGCTTGGTGATCACCGGCGTGTTCTGGAGAAGCACCGCATTGGCGATATCCTCGACGGCGCGGATCTCCGCCTCGTCCATCGGCTTCGGATGGCTGAAATCGAAGCGCAGGCGGTCGGGGGAGACCAGGGAGCCCTTCTGAGCGACGTGATCGCCGAGGACCTGGCGCAGGGCTTCGTGCAGCAGGTGGGTCGCCGAGTGATTGGCGCGGATCGCTGAGCGGCGCCCGTGGTCGACGGCGAGTTCCACGGCCTGGTTGAGCGACAGCGTGCCCTCCTCCACCGTGACGTGGTGGACGAAGAGATCGCCGAGCTTCTTCTCCGTGGCGGTGACGCGCGCCTTCAGGCCGGCCGCCGACAGGGTCCCGGTGTCGCCGACCTGTCCGCCGGATTCGCCGTAGAACGGCGTCTGGTTGACGAGGGCCAGACCGGTCTCGCCCGCCTTCAGGCTCTCGGTCTCGGCGCCGTCGTGCAGCAGGGCCGTGACGATGCCTTCGGCCCTCTCGGTCTCGTAGCCGAGGAATTCGGTGGCGCCGACGCGTTCCTTCAGGCCGTACCAGACCGTCTCGGTGGCGGCCTCGCCGGAGCCGGTCCAGGCGGCACGGGCGGCCTTGCGCTGACGCTCCATGGCCTGCCCGAACGCCTCCGTGTCGACGCCAATGCCGCGCGCCTTCAGGGCGTCCTGGGTCAGGTCGAGGGGGAAGCCGTAGGTGTCGTAGAGGGTGAAGGCCGTCTCGCCCGAGAGGTTCTGGCCGGAGCTCAGGTCGCGGCTCTCGGCATCGAGGATCGCGAGGCCGCGCTCCAGGGTGCGGCGGAAGCGGGTCTCCTCGAGGCGCAGGGTCTCGGCGATGAGTCCCTCCGCGCGGGTCAGTTCCGGATAGGCCTGGCCCATCTCGCGCAGGAGCGTCGGGACGAGGCGGTACATCATCGGCTCGCGCGAGCCGAGAAGCTCGGCGTGGCGCATGGCGCGGCGCATGATGCGGCGCAGGACGTAGCCGCGACCCTCGTTGCCCGGCAGCACACCGTCGGCCACGAGAAAGGAGGCGGCGCGCAGGTGATCGGCGATGACCCGATAGGAGGCGACGTTGCCGGGTTCCGGGGGGCGGCCGACTGCGTGGCTGACGGCGTCGATCAGGGCACGGAACAGGTCGGTCTCGTAGTTGCTCTTCACCCCCTGGAGGATCGCCGCCATGCGCTCCAAGCCCATGCCGGTGTCGATGGAGGGACGCGGCAGGGCGAGGCGGTTGCCCGGCTCGATCTGCTCGTACTGCATGAAGACGAGGTTCCAGAACTCCAGGAAGCGGTCGCCGTCCTCGTCCGGCGAGCCGGGCGGGCCACCCTGGAGCGTCGGCCCCTGATCGATGAAGATCTCGGAACAGGGGCCGCAGGGGCCGGTATCGCCCATCTGCCAGAAATTGTCGGAGGTCCCGATGCGGATGATGCGGTCGTCCGAGAAGCCCGCGATCTTGCGCCAGAGGCCGGCCGCCTCGTCGTCATCGGCATAGACCGTCACCAGCAGCCGGTCCTTGGAGAGGCCGAACTCCTTGGTGATCAGGTTCCAGGCCAGCTCGATCGCCCGCGGCTTGAAGTAGTCGCCGAAGGAGAAGTTGCCGAGCATCTCGAAGAAGGTGTGATGCCGGGCGGTGTAGCCGACGTTGTCGAGATCGTTGTGCTTGCCGCCGGCGCGGACGCATTTCTGGGCCGTGGTCGCCCGGTCGTAGGGCCGCTTCTCGACGCCGGTGAAGACGTTCTTGAACTGCACCATGCCGGCATTGGTGAACATCAGCGTCGGGTCGTTGCGGGGCACGAGCGAGGAGGACGGCACCACCTCGTGGCCCGCTGCTGCGAAGTAGTCGAGGAAGGTCGACCGGATCTCGTTGACGCCGCTCATCGCATCACAACTCTGTCGTAGGGTGCCGCCGGATGCGGACGCGCCGGGCTCGTCCGGCGCGCATGCATGCCGCGCGCGGAACGCCCCGCCAGTTTTCGGGTGTTCCGCGCTGGCGCACTCATAAGGAGCGTTCCGGCGCAAGTCACGGTCGTTTCGCTTTTGCTCACCGCCGAGCTAGGAACGCCTCTCCCCTCCTCAACACGGACACACCGCCATGCCGGTCGAAATCCGCCTCCTCGCCTGGTCCTGCCTGCTCGGCCTGGCCCACATCACGGCCGCCTCCGCCAGCGGCGTGCAGCAGCGGGGTGGTCTCGGCTGGGCCTCCAGCAACCGCGAGGGCTCGACGCCCGAGGTGACGGGCGCTGCGAGCCGGCTGGAGAAGGCATCGAAGAATTTCTTCGAGACCTTCCCGATCTTCGCCGCCCTCGTCCTCGCCTGCGTGGCGACAGGCCGGCACAATACGGCGGTGGTCCTCGGCGCCTACCTCTACTTCTTCGCCAGGCTGATCTACCTGCCCGTCTACGGTTTCGGCATTCCGAAGGTGCGGTCCCTGGTCTGGCTGGTCTCGGTCGCCGGCATCCTGTTCGTGCTGTGGGGCCTGTTCATCAAGCTTCTGCCCTACACGCCTTGAGGCACCGGCGGTGTGGCGACCGCGTTCCTCCCCTTGTCGGCGTGACTGGCAGGCGCATATCGTCGGGGCTCAACCGCCCCGATCATGCGGGCGGATTCCGGGAGACATCCATGCGATCGGTCCTCACCGCAACGCTTCTGGCCGGCTGCGCCGCGTTGGCGCTCTCTACAGGCGCCTTCGCGCAGGGTGCCGCCCCCGCCGAGACCAAGGCGAAGGCCGACGCTCTCGAGAAGCTCACGGGAATGCAGAGCACCGGCACCGTCGAGGCACCGGAGATTCCCCAGACCGGCCGGCGCGCCGATGCCCTGCGCAAGACGCTGTCCAAGATCAAGCTGCCCGAGGGCTTCAAGATCGACCTCTACGCCGTGGTGCCGGATGCGCGATCGATCGCGGTGGGGCCCAATGCCGGCGTGCTGTTCGTCGGAACGCGCAAGAGCAAGGTCTACGCCGTCACCGACCGAGACAAGGATCGGGTCGCCGACGAGGTCCGCGCCTTCGCCGCCAGCATCGACTTCAAGATTCCCAACGGCGTCTGCTTCTCGAAAGACGGGGTGCTGACCATCGTCGAGCAGAACCGGGTCCTGTCCTTCCCCGCCGCGGAGTTCTTCTACGAGAGCCCCGACGTCGCCGCCGGCGTCCTGGTGAAGCAGGGCGACCTGATTCCCGCCGCCGAGGAGAGCTACAATCACACCGCCCGGATGTGCCGGGTCGGCCCCGACGGCAAGACCTATATCTCCCTCGGGCAGCCCTACAACGTACCGCCAGCGGCCAAGCGCGATCTCTACGCCAGGACCGGGATCGGCGGCATCATCCGCATGGATGCCGACGGCAAGAACCGGGAGGTCTACGCGACCGGCATCCGCAATTCGGTGGGGATGGACTTCAACCCCGCCGACAAGGCGCTGTGGTTCACCGACAACCAGGTCGACGGCATGGGCGACGACATCCCGCCGGGCGAGCTGAACCGCATTGCGAAGGCCGGTGAGAACTTCGGATTCCCTTGGTTCGGCGGCGGCCATGTCCGCACCGTCGAATACAAGGACGAGGCGCCGCCGAAGGACGTGGTCTTCCCGCAGGCCGAACTGCCTCCGCACGCGGCCGATCTCGGAATGACCTTCTACAACGGGCGCATGTTCCCCGATTCGTATAAGGGCGGAATCTTCACCGCCGAGCACGGCTCCTGGAACCGGACCCAGCCGATCGGAGCGCGGATCATGTTCGTGCCCGTCGACAAGGACGGCAAGGCGGGCACGCCCAAGCCCTTCGCGGAAGGCTGGCTGACGCAGGACGGCGAGTATCTCGGCCGCCCGACCGATGTCGCTGTCCTATTGGACGGCTCGCTCCTCGTGGCCGACGACACGGCCGGTGCGATCTACCGCATCTCGTACGAGGGCAAGTGACGGTGGTGCGCGCTCCACTCGGCACGGCCCTGCTCTGCCTGCTCGCCTCTGTCATGAGTCCGGTGGAGGCGCATGCCGGCGACGCGAAGGCCGGGCGCAAGGTCGCCATCGCGTGCCAGACCTGCCACGGCCTCGACGGGGTCTCGAAACTGCCCGAGGCCCCGAATCTCTCGGGTCAGGTCGAGCCCTACCTGATCAAGGCGTTGACGGAGTATCGGGACGGCGTCCGCCGCAACGAGATCATGAACGTCGTTGCCAAGCCCCTGAGTGACGCGGAGATCGCCGACCTGGCCGCCTATTATTCGGCGATCCAGGTCGATGTCCTCCCGCCGGGATAGACATCAAGGCCTATCGCTGTCCGCGGAAACGAAGAGAGCCGCCGGGTGTGCCCCGGCGGCTCTCTTCGTTTCCGATCGGGCCGACTCCTCCGCCCGTTGGGCGGGGGGTACCGTCCTCAGGCCTCGCCCTCATCGAGCTCGTCCTCGGTCGGCTTGGCGTTCTCAAGAATCTTCTCCGCGACGAGACCGGAATTCTGCCGGATCGATGCTTCGATCTTGCCGGCGATCTCCGGGTTGTCGCGCAGGAAGCCCTTCGAGTTCTCGCGGCCCTGGCCGAGGCGCTGGCTGGCATAGGAGAACCAGGCGCCCGACTTCTCGACGATGCCGGCCTTGACCCCGAGGTCGATGAGCTCGCCCACCTTCGAGACGCCCTCGCCGAACATGATGTCGAACTCGACCTGCTTGAAAGGCGGCGCGACCTTGTTCTTGACGACCTTGACGCGGACCTGGTTGCCGATGGCCTCGTCGCGATCCTTGAGGGTCGAGACGCGGCGGATATCGAGGCGCACCGAGGCGTAGAACTTCAGCGCGTTGCCGCCCGTGGTGGTCTCGGGGCTGCCGTACATCACACCGATCTTCATGCGGATCTGGTTGATGAAGATGACCATGCACTTCGAGCGCGAGATCGAGCCGGTGAGCTTACGCAGGGCCTGACTCATCAGGCGGGCCTGAAGGCCCGGCTGCGAATCGCCCATCTCGCCCTCGATCTCGGCCCGCGGCGTCAGGGCCGCCACCGAATCGACCACCAGCACGTCGATGGCGCCCGAACGCACCAGGGTATCGGTGATCTCCAGAGCCTGCTCGCCGGTATCGGGCTGCGAAATCAGGAGGTCGTCGAGCTGCACGCCGAGCTTGCGCGCATAGACCGGGTCGAGGGCGTGCTCCGCGTCCACGAAGGCGCAGACGCCGCCCTTCTTCTGGGCCTCGGCGATGGTGTGCAGGGCCAGCGTGGTCTTGCCCGAGGATTCCGGGCCGTAGATCTCGATGACGCGGCCGCGGGGCAGGCCTCCGACGCCCAGCGCGATGTCGAGGCCCAACGAGCCGGTGGAGATGACCTCGACCTCCGCGACCTTGTCGTTCTTGCCCAGGCGCATGATCGAGCCTTTGCCGAAGGCCCGTTCGATCTGTGACAGTGCGGCGTCGATCGCCTTCGCCTTGTCCTTGTCCACCATCGGGGATTCCACAACTTTCAGCGCGGGCTGGGCCATTCGTCGGCATCCTTATGCATGGGGGAGAGGTAAGGCTCAATGCGCCTCGGTTGCCGATTGTGTACTTGTTTTGTTCTCGTCGCGCAAGGGCGGCGCGGGAGATTTCGCGCGCTGAACGCCGCGAATCCTCCCAGCTTTCCGCCTAGCGGGCGATGGTCTCCTTCACCGTCTCGACGAGCTGTTTCAGGCTAAACGGCTTGGGCAGGAAATTGAAATCCTCGCCGTCGGGAAGGTTCTTGCGGAACGCATCCTCGGCGTAGCCCGAGACGAAGATGACCTTGAGGTCGGGAGATTGCTTGCGCAGTTCACGCAGCAGGGTCGGCCCGTCCATCTCCGGCATCACAACATCGGAGACGACGAGGTCGATGGTCTCGGTGGTCTCGGCGATGATCCGTAGGGCGTCGAGCCCCGAAGCGGCCTCCAGCACGGTGTAGCCGCGGGCCGAGAGCGCGCGGCTGTTGACGGCGCGCACGGGGTCCTCGTCCTCCACCAGGAGGATGACCCCTTGGCCGGTATGGTCCGGCGCAGGTTTGCGGGGCGCGGGCTTCTCGCCGTCGGGCCGGGGGCGGTCCGACGTTCCCTTGAGCCGACTGGCCGCGATGGAGGCGGTCGTCTGCGGCGACGGGGGCGCGAGGGCGATCTCCGGCTCGTGGGCGGGTTCCGCGGCGGGTTCGTGGCGGGGGAAGTAGATCCGGAACGCGGTACCTTCCCCCACCGTGGAGTGTACGTCGATGGTTCCGCCGCTCTGCTTGACGATGCCGAACACGGTCGAGAGGCCGAGGCCGGTGCCCTTGCCGATCTCCTTAGTGGTAAAGAACGGCTCGAAGATCTTCTCCATGAGATCGGGCGGGATGCCCTGCCCGGTATCGAGAACCTCGATCAGCACATGGTCCCCGACCGGCATGCCGACCCGGCTCTCGCTCGGCACGGCGTCGTGCGCGACGTTGGCGGTGCGGATCAGCAGGCGACCGCCTTCCGGCATCGCGTCGCGCGCGTTGACCGCGAGATTGACGATCACCTGCTCGAATTGGTTCACGTCCGCCTTGATGGGCCAGATGTCGCGCCCGTGCTTGAGGTCGAGGTCGACCCGCTCGCCGAGCAGGCGCTTCAGCAGCAGGGTCAGGTCCGAGAGCGCCTCGCCGACATTCATCACCTCCGGGCGCAGGGTCTGGCGCCGCGAGAAGGCGAGCAGCTGACGCACCAGGCTGGCAGCCCGGTTGGCGTTCTGCTTGATCTGCATGATGTCCTGGAAGGCTGGGTCGGTCGGCCGATGGCTGGCCAGCAGCAGGTCCGAATAGCCGATGATCGCCTGCAGGACGTTGTTGAAGTCGTGTGCGATGCCGCCGGCGAGCTGGCCCACCGTGTCCATCTTCTGCGCCTGCGCCACCTGCTGTTCCAGCTGACGTTGGGCAGTGGTGTCGAGGGCGTAGAGGATGACCAACTCGCGGTCGCTCTGCTGTTCGGTCTCGTCCCGCCCCACTCCGGTCGCCTCGCCCCCCGCCGGGCTCAGCCAGACCCGGGCCGAGCGGTTGCCGGGACCCGAGAGCGCGATCTCGATCGGCTGGACCTCGACGAGGCCGGCAGCGGCCTTGCCCAGGGCCACCTCGAGGCCGGCGCGATCGCGCTCGGCGATCGCGTCCCACATGGTGGGCTCGCCCTGAAGGTCGTTGCGCCCGTCGGGCAACGCTTGGCGCGGAAGGCCGCCGAACAGCCGGGCGAAGGAGGCGTTGGCCCGCGCGATGTGGCCGCTCTGGTCCAGGGTCGCGATGGCGATCGGACTGTTGTTCAGGAAGCGTGCGAGCCGCACCTCGGCGACGCGCTGTGGCTCGTCGCTCTCCGCACCGGCGGAACGGTTGAGCACGAAGGTGCGTGACGGGCCCGGGCGGCCATCCTGACCGAAGGCGACCCGATGGTAGAGCCGCGCCGGCAGCGGATGGCCGTTGCGGCGGCGCAGGTCGAGGTCGAACCGGTCGGTCCGGACCTCGCCGGGCAGTCCCTCGGAAGCGGTGAGGACATCGGCGCCGGGGGCGATCTCGGGCAGGCGCAGGCCGCCGGAGCCGACGGTGGCGAGGTCGTAGCCGAGCCAGGCCGCCAGGGTCGCGTTCATGTAGACGATCGAGCCGGTCGGATCGATCGAGAGGAAGCCGGCGGGGGCGTGGTCGAGGTAGTCGATCGCGTGCTGGAGTTCCTGGAAGACGTTTTCCTGGCGCTCGCGCTCGTGGGTGATATCGCTCACCGTCCACAGGGTCGCGCCGCGCCGCGGCCGCTCGATCGGGCGCACGCTGATGCGGAACCACGCGAAGGCGCGCTCGGCGGTGCTGCCGGGCGGCGGCGCCATCCGGATTTCCTCAGCGTGGCCGAGGCCGTCGCGGGAGGCCTGGGCGAGGCGGTAGACCGCCTCGGAGACCTCCGGCGAACCGACGAAGACCCGTTCCACCGGCCGCAGGCTGGCGAAGGTCTCGCCGCCGGCGATGCGCAGATAGGATTCGTTCGCGTAGATGAGGCGTCCGCCCTCCTCGACCACGATGGCGCCGTCGGGTGCCGCGTCGACGATCGCCTTGGTGATGTCGTCCCGCGTGGTCTGGCCGGCCAGCTGGATGGCCCCGATGGCGAGGGCGAAGAGGCAGAACACGCCCGCCATCGCAAGGAGCGCCAGCAGCCCGAGGATCAGAGGCTGCGCCTGCTCGCTGGCCACGAAGGACAGGCCGACGGCCGCGCCGACGAGGAGGCCCGCCAGCACGAGGAGGAGCCCGACCCGTCCGGGCCGTTCGGAGCGATCGATCGCGTTCGACGCGGGCTTGCCGTGTCCGCTGAACTCAACCATCCGCCGCCGACCCACCCCTGAAGCCCATCCGGTTAGCGCCCCGCTTCCGCTCGCAGCAAGGGTAAACCGGCGTATGTCGCCGAGAATTCTCGCGAAAGAGGGTGCATAAAGCGTGGCGAGCGCAAGCGCGAATCCTCACGGCCGCTTCCTCACGCGGCCCGCCGGCGCAGACGCATGACGTAGCCGATGACCTCGGCCACCGCGCGGTAATGCTCAGCCGGGATTTCCTCGTCGATCTCCACGGTGGCGTGGAGCGCGCGCGCGAGCGGCGGGTTCTCGAGGATCGGCACATCGTGGTCCTTGGCCACCGCACGGATCTTGAGGGCGAGCGAGTCGACGCCCTTGGCGACGCAGACGGGCGCCGTCATGCCGGCCTCGTAGCGCAGGGCGACGGCGTAGTGGGTCGGGTTCGTCACGATGACAGTGGCGGTGGGCACGGCGGCCATCATGCGCTTCTTCACGCGCTGGGCGCGAATCTGCTTCAAGCGGCCCTTCACCTCGGGGCTGCCCTCGCTCTCCTTGTGTTCCTGCTTGATCTCTTCCTTGGACATGCGCAGGCGCTGGTGCCAGCGGAAGCGCTGATAGACGGCGTCGCCGAGCGCGATGGCCACGAACACACCGAGCATGCCCGCCATCAGCTTGAGGGCGAGGGTGAGGATCGCGGCGAGGACGGCGGTGGGGTCGAGGCGCGCGAACACCTCCATCCGATCGCGCTCGCCCCACAGGATGGTACCGGCCACGACGCCGACCATGCCGAGCTTGGCGAGACCTTTCAGGAACTGGAACAGGGCCTCCATCCCGAAGACCCGCTTGACACCGGCCATCGGCGAGATCCGGTCCCATTTGGGGCCGAGCGCCTCGGTGCTGAAGACGAAGGGGTGCTGGATCAGCCCGGCCGCCAGCCCGGCGACCACGACGAGGCCGACGGGAACCGCCAGTGCCTGGGCGCAGATGATGAGCATGCGCATGCCCATCTCGGTGTAGGCCGCCGGGTCCGACGGGACCATGTGGGCATTCATCAGGAAGCCGCGCAGGCTCGCCACGAGGTTCTTGGCGATCATGCCCGAAGCCATGAGCAGGGCCATGGTGAAGGCGGCCAGGATGAAGAAGGTGTTGATCTCGGGGCTGTTGGGGACGTTGCCCTGCTCGATCGCCTTCTCGATCCGCCGCGGGGTCGGGTCTTCGGTCTTGTCTTCCGGATCGGAATCGTCGGCCACCGCTCAGGCCTCCACGCGGGGGCTCAGCGTCCGGCAAGGTCCGCCAGGTAATGCCCGATATCGTCCAGGAAGACGCCCATCATGACGCCGAGGCTGCCGAGGAGCAGCAGCATGCCGATCAGGACCGAGGCCGGGACGGCCACGAAGAACACCTGCATCTGCGGCATCAGGCGGGCCAGCACGCCGAGCCCCACGTTGAACAGGATGCCGAAGGCGATGAACGGGGCCGAGATCTGGACGCCGAGGGAGAATCCCCGCGCGATGGCCTTCAGAGCGAGGCTCGCCGCCTCGCCCATGCCCGGCACGCCGTCCGGCGGAAGCAGGAGGTAGCTTCGCCCGATCGCTCCGAGGGCGACGTGATGAAGGTCGGTCGCCACGATCAGGGTGACGCCGAGCAGCGCCAGGAAGTTGCCGATCGCCGTCTGCTGCCCGCCCTGCGTCGGGTCCACCGTCATGGCATAGGACAGGCCGAGTTGCTGTGAAACGATCATGCCGGCGGTCTGCAGGGCGGCGAGCACCATCCGCACGGTGAGGCCGAGCACCAGGCCGATCAGCAACTCGCCGATGAGCAGTGCGATCAGCCCCGGCCCCGCGATGACGCCGCCCTGCATCGGCAGGAGCGGTCGCACGGTCGGGAACAGGATCAGCGTGAGCAGCAGCGCGAAGGCGAGACGCAGCCGCGGCGACACCAACTGCTCGCCCACGCCCGGCATCAGCATCACCAGGGTGCCGATCCGCGCGAAGGTGAGGAGGAAGGCCGCCGCGATGCCCGGCAGGAGGAGATTCATGCCCTCTCATAGCAGGCTTCAGCCGCCCGACACGATGCGCGCCGCGATGCGGGTCATGTAGCTGCCCAGCGCGTCGCCCATGAAGGGCAGCATGAGCAGCAGGGTCGCGAACACGGCCACGATCTTGGGCACGTAGATCAGGGTCTGTTCCTGGATCTGGGTCAGGGCCTGGAACAGCGAGACCACCAGGCCGACCACGAGGGCGACCAGCATGATCGGGCCCGCCACCTTGAGAAAGACGAAGATTCCGTCGCGGGCGACGTCGATGATGGCGAGACCGGTCATGAAAGGGATGTCAGCTCGCTGAGGGCACAGGTGTCGGGATCGGATATCTTCGGGGCCAGCGGCGCAACGCGGAGGCCGCGGCCTAGATCTGCATCCGCATGATTTCCTCGTAGGCGGAGATCACCCGGTCTCGGACGGCGACGAGCGTCTGGAGCGCGGTCTCGCTCTCGGCCACGGCCGTCACCACGTCGACCACGTTCGCCTTGCCGCCCGCCACGGCCAGCGCCTGGCTGTCGGCCTTGCGCCCGGCCTCGCCGACGCTGTCCAGGGTCGACGTCAGGAGCGAGGTGAAGTTCGAACCCGAGGCACCGGTGGCCGGCGCAATCTTCGGAGCACCCTTGGCGCCGATGTTCTGAATCGCCGCGTAGGCGCCGGCGGCGAAGGCGTTGGTCGTCATGGCGGCGGACTTTCAGGGGTCGGAAGCGAAAGGTCAGGCCTTGAGGATCTCGAGGGTCTTGGCGACCATGCGGCGGGTCGCCGTGACCATGTTGAGGTTGGCCTCGTAGGAGCGCTGGGCCTCGCGCATGTCCATGTTCTCGATCAGGCCGTTGACGTTGGGCATCGCCACCTCGCCCTTGGCGTTGGCGCTCGGATTGCCCGGGTCGTACTTGGTCCGGAACGGCGAGGTATCGCGGCGCACCCGTCCGGCCTCGATCAGCGACGCACCGGTCTCGCGGTCGACCTGTTGGGTGAAGGTCGGGATCTTTCGCCGGTAGGGCTGGCCGCCGACCGTGGTCGGCGCCGAATCCGCGTTGGCGATGTTCTCGGCGATGATCCGCATCCGGCTCGACTGGGCCTTCAGGCCCGAGGCGGCGGTGGTGAGGGATTTGAGGAAGTCCATGGCGCGCTCCGTCAGACGATGGATCGCCGCTCAGCGCTTGCCGATGGCGATTTTGATGGTCTCGAGGCTCTTCTGGTAGAGCGAGGCGGCCATCTGGTAATCCGCCTGATTGTCGCCGGCCTTCATCATCTCCTCTTCGAGATTGACGCCGTTGCCGCTCGGGCGGATCTCGAATCCCTTCACGCGGCGCGGATCGGCGCCCGGACCGTCCGGGCCTCCGCCCGGCGCGATATGGGACACGTTGGTGACCGCAAGGCTGCTGCTCGTGGTGGTGCCCATCGGCTGAGACAGGACCGGGCCGGAACGTCCGAGGTCCGGGCTCGCGAGATCCCGAGGCTTGAAGCCGGGCAGGTCGGCATTGGCCACGTTCTCGGCCAGGAGCTTCTGGCGGGTCTGGTGCCACTGCATCCGCGTGCGCAGCATCCCGAGAATGGGCAGGTCGGTGACGGACATGGGGTGGACCCTCGCCTCGCCCGGAAGAATCTGCCCGGTGGGACCGGCAAAATCTGCCGCCCCCATGGTTAACGCCCGGTTAAGGCTCCGGTGCGGGAGCCGAAACAGGAGCGATCTCAGGGGGACCGCTGGGTTGGGGGCCGAGCCTGGGGGCATTCGGACGGCGGCGGTCCGCTGGGATTGAGTGGCGCACAGGCGGCCGGTGCGCCCGCCGTTCGCGCGTCTTCGCTCGGATGCCGCAGGGCGCCGCGGCTCCAGAGCAGCCCGAGGGTGACGGTCGCCGCAATGAGGAGGGCGGCGGCGAGGAACGGGATCCAGCGCGGCACGGTCATCGCGTCAGCCTTTTCCGTGTGCGTTCTGGCGGTCGCGCCAGAGCGCATAGGGATGCTCGTCGACCTCCACGGGGTGATGCTCCACGTGCATCGGCTGTGCGCCCAGGGGCTGGCACAGTTCGGCGTAGATCCCGGCTCCGAGGAGGCCGTAGCGTTCGCCTTCTTCCGCACTGTAGGCGAAGTAGGCCTGCGTGATGCCGGCGAGGCGCATGGCCGCGTGGCACATCGGGCAAGGGCGCCCGCTGGCGTAGACGATGCAGCCGTCGAGCTTCGGACGGCCGAGGCGACGGCTGACCTCGCGGATCGCCACCATCTCGGCATGGTCGGTCGGATCATGGGTAACCGCGATGGTGTTGACGGCGCGCGACAGGACCTCACCGTCGCGCACGATCACTGCGCCGTAGGGTCGCCCGCCCTGGAGAACGTTGTCGCTGGCCAGCGCGATCGCGTCGCGCAGGTGAGCCTGATGCTGATCTTCCACGGGTTTCACCTCGGTCTCACCGGCTGCGTCATCGATCAAACGCGCCGAGCCCGCCGCCGGGTCCCGTTTCGAGACCCGCTGCGACTTGGGGCTTGAGGCGCTGCTAACCGCGTGTGGGGCACGGTCGCCCCAGGCCGCGTTGCGTATCGGCTCCGCCGTGGACACACGGCACCCCGCCGTCCCGGAATCGGGCGGCGGGGTACCACGCAATCTCCTAAATGTCCTCCAGCGTTGGTGAACCCGCTTCGGGCAAAGGACCTGTTAACGAAGTCTTAACGTTGTTGCCCGCGCCGACGCCGGACATGATACTGGGTTCTCGAGTGTTGCGTCGGGCCACGAGCCCCAAAAGCGAGAGACCCCGGTCTTGTCATCGTTCTTCAGCTCGGATGGCTCCTTTCCCCTCCAGTTCGCCATCATCTTCGTCGTCATCTTTCTCGTGCTCGCGACCGGCGTCTTTCTGGTCCGCCGCCTCGGCGGCAAGGATTCGCCGCTCTCCGGCAAGAATTCTCCCCGCGGCCGCCAGCCACGGCTCGGCATCGTCGATATCTACGAGCTCGACCGTCAGCGGCAGCTGATCCTGCTCCGGCGCGACAATGTCGAGCATCTGCTCCTCGTCGGCGGTCCCAACGACGTGGTGATCGAGCGCAACATCCTTCGCGGCATGAGCGCCCGCCTGGCGACGGAGGAGCCCACCTTCGACGAGGCGCCCGAGCCCGTGCTGAACACGATGCCGGAAGCGCCGGTGCCCCAGCAGGCCCCTGTTCCGAGCCTCGCGCCGATGGCCCAGCCCGTCGCCCCCTACCGCGAGCCATCGTTCGAAATGCCGGCGCCCGTGCCTGCCGCCGATCAGGTGTTTGTCCCTCCCGCGCCCGAGCGTATGCGGGCTCCGGTTCCCGGCGGCCCGCCGGCGGCCGCGCCGCGCCCGCGCGACTCGCAACTCGCCCGCGTCATCCGTCGTACGCCGCCATCACTGACGAACCTCGTCCCGGCTGCGATTGCGGAGCGCGTCGGTCTGCCGGAGCGGGGCGCAGATTCGGAGGCAGATCGCGACCCGCCCGCTCCGGTTCCAGCAGCGCCCATCGTCCCGGCGCCGGCGACCCGGGCCATCGACGCCGCGATCCTGTCCGACATGGCGCGCCAGTTGGAGGAGGCCCTGCGTCGACCCTCGGCGGCGGTCCGTCCGGCGATCCCGGCGCAAGCGGCGGCAAGCGAACCGGCCCCGTCGGACTCTGTCCCGGCTGCAGCCGAACTCTCGGAAGGTTCGGAGCCGGAGGTGCGATCCGAGCCGCCCCGGGCGCCTCTCGGCGCATCCTCGGCCATCGATCCGATCGCTGCGGCGATGGCCGCCACGGCGCAGGCGCCGGCCGTCGAGGACCGGGGGATTTCCGAGCCCGAGCCGGCGGCCGTCGACGATGCTCTGTTCACGGAGCGCGCCGAGGATGAGGAGCCGGTGGCCGTTCCTCCGGAGACGCCGACTCCCGCCGTTGCGGAGTCTCGGTCCGATCCGGTGACCCACGAAGCCGTCGCCGATGCGCCGAAGTCCGAGGGGCATGCGCCTGCAGAGACGTCGCCGGCCGTCATCACGCCGCCGCCCGCGCCCGCTCCAGCTGCGCCCGCGAAGCCTCCAGCCAGTCCGAATCCCTTCTCCGTGGAAGAGATCGAGGCGGAGTTCGCGCGCCTGCTCGGCCGTCCCCTCGACCGCAAACAGTAGGTCGTTCCGGCGGATGCCCTGCATCCGCTCGCGACACGGCGGTCTATGCCGGCGCGCCTCCGGTTCATCCGAGGATGCGTCCCGGTGCGCCGGTGGTATGAGGAGCGCGCGGCCGCGTCGCGCCGCCCCGGCCGGAACCCGTATGCCCGAATCCAGCCCCTCCCTGCTGAGACGCCTGCGCCTGCCGATCTGGGCCGGTCTGGCGTTGGCCTGCACCACGGCGGCGGTACGCGCCCAGAGCCTGTCGGTCGATCTCGGGACTGGCGGCGTCACCGAGCGGGCGCTGCAACTCGTCGCGCTCCTCACTGTCCTGGCTCTCGCTCCGTCGGTGCTGGTGATGGCCACATCCTTCACCCGGATCGTGGTGGTGCTGTCGATCCTGCGCTCGGCGCTGGGGACGCAGAGTGCACCGCCGAACGCCGTGGTCACCAGCCTCGCCCTGTTTCTGACGGCCTTCGTCATGGCACCCGTGGGCCGGGAGGCCTACCGCAACGGCATCGAGCCGCTGATCGCCGGGCAGATCACGCAGAGCGTCGCCTTCGAGCGCGCCTCGGCGCCGTTCAAGACCTTCATGCTGAAGAACGTCCGCGAGAAGGACCTGAAGCTCTTCCTCGACATGGCGAAGGCGCCCGTGCCGGCGGGTCCCGAAGCGGTCGGACTCGAAGTGGTCACGCCCGCCTTCATGATCTCCGAACTGCGCCGCGCCTTCGAGATCGGCTTTCTGCTGTTCATCCCCTTCCTGATCATCGACCTCGTGGTCGCTTCGATTCTCATGGCCGTCGGCATGATGATGGTGCCCCCCGCCACTGTGGCCCTCCCCTTCAAGCTGATCTTCTTCGTCCTGGTCGATGGCTGGACCCTCGTGGCCGGCTCCCTGGTTCAGAGCTACGGCACCTGAGCGGTCGCGACGGGACGGCCGGCGCGCACGAAAAAAGGGCGCCCGAGAGCGCCCTTCACCACCATCCACCCGATCTCGGGCGCGATCAGCGCTCGAGGTAGCTCTTCAGGGTCGAGATGCGGTTGCCGACGAGGCGCACGGCGCGCTTCAGGCGGTCCTCGGACACGCCGAGACGCGTGGCCATCGCGGTGCGCTGCTGGCTGTCGAAGATGTCGAGGTGGCTCTTTTCGGTCTTGGTGTCGAGCGAATCCGTGAGCATGGGGAGGCCTTTGCTGTGCCGGCTGGAGCGTGGGGCGCTCGGATGATAGCGATTGAGGGCAGAACGTGGCCGGCGTCCGTTTGTTGCGCCCGGCCGAGCAGAATTCGCCGAATCGCATCAGGCTTTTACGCCGCATGGCGGAGCCGCGCGCGCAGCCCGCTTTCGGCGTGTTCGACCGTCGTCGGCGCGGCTCAGCCCGGGGGCGTCCCGCCGGCCCGCGCATCGGCCCGTGCATCCGCCTCGCGCTTGACCGGGGCCGGTACGGCACTGTCGGGATAGCGCTTGCGGTATTCCGAGAGGAAGGCCTGGAGCGTCTCGGCGCTGGTGGCCTTCTGGGCGATCTCGCGGAATCCGGCGGTGCGCACGGCATTGGCCTGCGTGAGCAGCGCGAAGGTACGGGCATCGGCGCTCTCGGCCATCGGACCCGCGAACTTCGCGCGCAGGCGTTCCATCCCGAGGGTCTCGCCGGCGAGTCCATAAGCGATGGCTGCACGCAGGATGTCGGTCCGGGCACTGTCGTCGAGGGGCGCGCGCCGGCGCCAGGCATCGCCGACCAGCGCCTCATGGGCCTCGCCGGCCTCGCGCCAGCGGCGGCCGGTCCAGAGGATGTCGGCCCGAAGCCGCTCCGCGTCTGAACCGGGCTCGCCCTCGATGGTCTCCAGGGCGAGGTCCGTGCGGGACAGGTCCGAGAGGGCACGGGCGCGCAGCAGGGCACGCGCACGGCGCAGGTCCTCGGGCAGTTCCGGCAGGTAGGTCGTCTCGAGGGTCTGGAGCGCCTGCAACGGCTTCTCGTCCATCAGGCGGATCGCCGCGAGACGCGCCGCGACGCCCGCGCGGCTGGCGCCGGTCAGGCGGTGATCGACCTGATGCTGAAGCAGCTCTCCCGCCGAATCGAGAAGGTCCAGCTCGACCAGCCGATCGGACAGGCGCCGCACGATCTCGTCGCCCCGGCGCCCCAGCGGCGCGAAGTCCTTGAAGTCGAAGTACAACGCCAGGGCCTCGACGCCCGAAAGCTTGTGGCTGCGCTCGCCCAGATAGAGGTCGTCGAACAGGGCCTGGGCCATGTCGTGCACCTCGCGGATCACGGGCGTATCGGCACCGGTGGCATCGGCGCGGCGGCCGGTCAGCAAGGCCTGGCGCCAGCGCCCCGCCTCGACGTAGAGCTTGGCCAGACCCGCGATCGTTCGCGGTTCGATGTCGCCGCCATGCCAAGCCAGGGCGAGCACCTCGAGGCGCTCGATGGCATCCGCCACCGGGATCTTGCCCGCGGCGTGACCCAGCAGGGTCCCCCGCAGCCGTGCCGAGGCGGCGACCTCCGCTTCGCTGCTCTCGGCGAGGCGCTCATAGGCATCGAGGGCCGCCACGGTCTGGCCCGTCACCTCGTCGATCCGGGCGCGCAGCAGCGCGAGACGCTCCTGGGTCGGCCGGTCGGCGGACCGGGTCGCCGCGGTGATCTGGCGGTTCGCCGCGTCCCAGTCGCCGGTCTCGATCGCGGCCTCGGCGGCAGCGGTGCGCAACAGGGCCTGGAGGTCGTCGGGGTAGCGGTCGAGCACGCTCGCCGTAGCGCGGAAGGACCCGTCCGCAGCACTCCAGCGGCCTTCCAGGGCTTCGAGGTATGCCTGCCAAAGCCGTGCCTCGGGATCGTTCTTGAGGATGTCGACGGCGAGCCGCGCGCGCATGTCGCCGGTCCGTCCCATCAGGGCGGTTCCGATCACCGTCAGAACGGGGATATCGCGTTGTCCGGCCAGGACTGGATCATCGGCGAAAGCCGCCTTCAACACTCCGAGCGCTTCGAGGGACAGGCGGTTCGCGAGCATGGTGCGGGCAAGGACCATCCGAAGGGGCCCACGCGCCGCGCGCGGCGCCTCGGCGACCGCCTGCAACTGGTCGCGCATCAACTCGCGGACGTCGCCGCGCTGGGACGCCTCCCAGGGGCCTCGATCCGCCGCCAGATCGCTCAGGGCCGTCAACGGAAGATCGGCCGCACGCGCCACGCCGGAGACGGCCATGCCGGCCTCGCGGCTGATCGCGACGCCGTCGAGGTCCGGTCGGACTAGGAGATCATCGGCCTGCGCCAGGACCGCGACGCCTTGGCGGCTCGGCAGAAGCTCGAAATCGACGAAGGCCTGTCGCTTGGGGATGCCCGCCGGCTTCGGGCCGCGACCGGTGACGACGGCGATGCGCTCCCCGTCGAGGCTGAGCCAGGATGCCGCTCCGGGGTTCGGCAGGCGTATACCGACGCCGATCCGGCCGGCGGGATCGGTGACCCGGACCGCCGCGAGGGCGTCGCTCGCGGAGAGGTTCTCGCCGGCGACGAGTTCCCACCCCGTCGGCGCCTCCGCCGGGCCGACCGGCACCAGATCGAACAGCCGGTCGCGCGGAACCGGGAAACGCAGGGTGACGATGCGGCCGGTCCGCTGCGGTGGGTCGAGGGGCGTCAGCATCGCGTCGCCCGGCGGCACGGTGACGGTATCCGCCGTCTCGAACACGAGATTGGCGATGCCCGCCCGCTCGAACAAGGCGGCGGGCGGCAGGGTTTTGAAGGGGAAGACGAGGCCCGGTCCGCTCGGGCGCAGGACGACCACCGGCGCGGGCGCCGAAGGCTGCGACCCGGTGGCGTCGGCGGCTTGAACCGGGGGCCGCGGCGCTGTCCTGTCGGGTTTGGTGTCCGCTGTCTTGGTGTCAGCCGCCTTGGTCTCTCCCGTCCTGGTTTGTGCCGGCTTGGCCTCGCCGCCGGTCGTCCCCTCCCCGGCCTTCGTGTCAGTCGCGCCGACGGCCTTCGTCTCGACCGGCTTGCGGACCACGTCGATCGTGGCACCGTCCTCGTCGTGGAAGGTCCTGATCTCGTAGCCGGACGCGGGGGTGACGAGGAGGCGGGCGCCGGTCTCGTCGCCCTCGATCACCAGGGTCTCGATCGCCGGCTTCAGGCGCCCGCGGGTGGCGACATCGTCGATTCGCCAGGCGCCGGGGAGCGAGAGGCGGGTGGCGGGGCCCACCGTGTCGAAGAGTGGCATAGTCGAGTCGGGTGCGCGCAGGCTGAGACGGGTCAGCGTGGGAAGGCGCGCCAGGTCCAGGCGCAGAGTTTTCGGCTCAGCGGGCGGTCTGGCCGCGCGCAGGGCCGCTTCCGCCGCCTGGGTGCGCCGGAACAGCTCGGCCACCACCTCCGGCGGCAGGGCCGGCGGCAGACCGCTCCAATCCTGCGGCAGGAGGTCGACGAACACCGTCTCTCCGGCCTCCTGGACGTTGACGCGGTAGGGGCGTTGCAGAGCGAGGCGCAGACCCATGCCGTCGGGATCGCGCCGGACGGCTGAGACGTAGTCCGGCATCTCGGTGGCGACCCGCTCCGGTCCAGCACTCGCCTTTTCCGAGAAGCCGAGGACGAGCACCGACCCGGAGATGCGCGCCTTGACCGAGACCGCAGCATCGAAGGTCAGGACCAGGCGGCCGTAGCGCTCGATCTGGGCGCCCTTGATTCCGGTGAGGCGTGCGGCGCTCGCGCCCGTCCCCCCGCAGAAGGTCGCGGCCACGATCGAGATCGCGGCGAGGCCAGCTCGAAGCCGACGCCGTCGTGTCGCGATACCGGCACCGAGAGCCATCGCAGGATACGCCAAACCCATGGGGCGGACCGGCTCGCACCCGAGTCGCTCCGCCTTACGCCGCACTGTCCGGGCACTCTCGCCCGTCGAGGCTAACGGGCGCTTAAGACGCCGTGCGGCTTTGTCGGGACCGCTAACGTCTGAGGATCAGGCCCGGAATCGTGTGGCCTGACTCGCCGAAATTCTCGGCGGCGCGAGCGCAATTGGCTGGAATGTCCTTGGCGTAGATCTCGGTATAGGCGCGGCTGCGCAGGTTCAGGTCACCCTGGGCCAGATCGTCGGGTGCGATACCGAGCCCGGCCACGACGGAGGTCATCCGCTCGGTGTTCGGCTTGAGGTCGCGGCAATGGGTCTCCACGAAGGCGAGCAGTCCCGAGAGCTTGGCCGCACTGTTCCTCTGGCGCTCGACCTTGGCTTCGGCCGCCGTCGGCGGTGGGCCGGGCGGCTTCTCGGGCGGCGCCTCCTCCTGGGCGCATACGGGGTGAACCAGCGATCCGGCCATCACCAGGGCGGTCAGGCTTCGGGTCAGCAGGGCCGTTCTCTTCATCGGATTTCTCCTCGGGTTCGACCCCGTCACGCGAAGGCTCAGCTCGTCAGGGCGATGGCGCGGGCGAGCGCATTGGCGAACCCGTCGAGCGGCACCGTGATGGTGACCGGGTCCTTGGCCTCCGGCTTCGTGCCGGACACCAGCAGGTTCTTGGCGGTCTTCATCGTGTCGGTCGCCAGGGTGGGCAGGCTGACCGGGACGAGGCAGCCCTCCTGGCTGCAGGACAGATAGGGCGCCCCCTTGCCGAGCACGGCGTCGTCGAGCTTGAACGAGATGCCGGGCTCGATGGCGAGGCCGAGCGGCATCAGGATGAACCCCTGCGCGCGGCCGTCGCTCGGCGGCCGGATCTCCAGGGCGAATTCTCGACGGCCCTTGGCGCCCTGCGCCTGCATGATCGCGCACTCGGCCTTCGCCTCGGGCTTGGCCTCCTTGGCGCAGGTCACGGTCCAGTCGCCGTAGACCTCGCTGAGCGAGGTCGCGCCCGCAGGCCAAATGGCGGCCGGTGCCGGGGTGGCTGCTGCCGGGGTGGGTGCCGCAGGCTTGGCGGCCGCCGGCTTCGGCGGTGCGGGCTTGCGCGGCTTCGGCTTGGCCGGTGCCTCCACGGCGGCCGGCTCCTCGGCATCCTGCGCGCAGGCGGGCGCCGTCGCGAGCAGTGCAAGGCCCGTAGCGGCGAGGAATCGAATCAGGCTGGTGGACGGCACGTGCTTGGCTCCCCGAAATCCGTATGGCGGGGACCTGACCCGCCCGGGATGCCTGCCCCTAGTCGCGCGCGGCCGAACGCGCAATGGAGGGCCGCACAACCCGGTGGACGAGCGTTCGCGTCAGCGCCGCGGCGCGGGCTGCATCGGCGCGTCGATCGCCGGCAACTCGTTGGGACCGAGGCCGGCCGCGACCGTGGCGGATGGGCCGCCGCCCTGGCCCCGGGCCCGGTTGGCGAGCGCGACGGTCAGCTTCTCGGCGGGCTCGGACTGCATCAGCGCCAGAACCTCGGCCATCTTGCGGGGATTCATCGCCAGGACGATGGGCACCAGCACGTCGAGGGTGAGCCGGTCGAACACCCGCGCGGCGTCCTTCGGCTTCATGGTCTCGTACATGGTGACGATGTTCTTCAACGCGGTCCGCTCGGCTTCCGCGCGCTGAGACCCGCTGCCATCGGCCTTGTCTTCGCCCTGCTTCAGGGTGTCGACGCCCTCCTCGAGCTTGCGCTCGGCGGTGCCGAGGAGCTGCTCGCGCAGATCCAGCGCTTCGCTGCGCTGCTTCAGGGTGTCCCGGCGGGCGGCGAGTCGCTCCAGGATCGCACGCTCGGAGGCCGGCATCGGCTCCGGCGGAGGCGGCGGGCGGGGCACCGGCTTCTCGGGTTCCGGCGCCGGCTTCTCGGGTTCCTTCGGCGTCACCGAACCGGTGGTCGATGGGTCGGCGGGCTCGTAGTTGCTGCGGGCCTTGGCGAGCACGCGCGCGAATTCCGGCAGCGGCGCCCCGGGCGGCGGAGCGGTCTCCTCGACCGCGATCGCGGCGACCTTCAGCACCAGAAGTCCGGCCGCAGCCAGGGTCACGGCATCGATCAGGCGCAGCTTCAGCGGCCGGGTTTGACGAAACCGGACGAAGGTGCCCGGCCGCTTCGCGGGCGTCGGCTTCGTCACGCGGCCTTGCTCCGCAGGCGGCCGAGGGCGCGCTCGGACATGGCGAGGGCGGCCGCGGCGGCCACGCCGAGGCGCTCGCCGTTGGGGCTCGCCGCCGCGGACGGCGCGACGCGGACGGGCGGGACCACCCGCTCGAGATCGCGCGGCTCCGGAGCCGGCGCCGGGCTCGCCGCACGGGCGATCTCGCGGGCGGGGGTGGCCTGGGCGACGATGGAGGCGATACGGGCGATCACCGTCTCACCGGCCTCGACATGGGCCGCCAGATCGGTGGCGTAGCGCTCGGCGGTGCCGAGGCGGTCGGCCAGGGTCCGGTCGCACTCGTCGAGGGTGGCGCGCAGGCCGACGATGGCCCGCTCGGCGGTGGAACTCGCCATGACGAGATCGCCGATGGTCTGGCGCAGGGCCGCCTCGTCGGCCTTCAGCTTGGTGATGCGGCCGCTCAGCCGCATCGAGGAGACGATGCTGGCGACGAGCAGGACGGCGACGAGGACATCGGCGAGAAGGGTGACGAGAAGGCTCATGGCTGGTCGCGTCACCCGTCGTTGCGGTTGTTCATGGAGGCCTCGAAGGCCTGGAGCGTGGTGCGCGACCGGCGCAGGGGCCGGGTGAGCTGCACCGCGATGTTGTCGTCGATCCGGCCGATCCGTCCCTGGGTCAGGGCCCAGTCGCCGCAGCGGACCGCGATGAGATCCGATGGCTTGGTATCGAACATCAGGGTGTCGCCGACCTTGAGCGACAGCACCTTCTTGAGCGGCAGCATCATCTCGTGCAGCACCGCTTCCATGGTCGCGTCGGCCTGCCAGATCTCGGTGGCGAGGTGGCTTTCCCAGACGTGGTCTCGGCCGAGCTTCTCGCCCATGAAGCTCTGCATGAGCAGTTCACGGATCGGCTCGATGGTGGCGTAGGGAAACAGGATCTGCAGCAGGCCGCCGCGCCCGTCCATGTCGAGCTTGAGGCTGATCAGGATGGCGGCGTTGGCGGGTCGGGTGATGGTGGCGAAGCGCGGGTTCGTCTCGATCCGGTCGATGGCGAAGCGCACCGGCGAGAGCGGCTGGAACGAGAGCTCGAGATCCGTGAGGATGATCTCCACGAGCCGCCGCACCAGCTGCATCTCGATGGTGGTGAAGGGGCGCCCGTCGAGACGGGTCGACGAGCCGCCGCGCTTGCCCCCGAGGAGTAGGTCGAGGGTCGAGTAGGCGAGGTTGGATTCGACGGTGACGAGGCCGGAATTCTCCCAGGCATCGGCCCGGAAGACGCCGAGCAGGGTCGGCAGCGGGATTGCGTTGAGGTAGTCGCCGAAGCGCACCGAGGTGATGTTGTCGAGGGTCACCTCGACGTTGTCCTGGAAGAAGTTGCGCAGGCTGGTCGACAACAACCGGATCATCCGGTCGAAGACGATTTCCAGCATCGGCAGGCGTTCGTACTGGACGACGCCGGAATCGACGATGGCGCGGACGCCGCCGGCCCCGGAGGCCGAGAGCTCGCGCAGGGAGAAACCCAGGACGCCGTCGATCTCGTCCTGGTTCAGGATGCGGTCGTTGCCGGCGAGCTCGGGGAGGTTGTCGGTCTCCCCATCCTCGATCATCGTCGCCCACTCGGCGGCGACGTCGCTGGCATGGGTGGTGGTGCCCTGCTCGGCCAGGGCGGCGCCCCATTCGTCGGCGAGCGAGGCTTCGCCGCCCTCGCCGTTCTGGGCGATGAGTGCGGCGGCCCAATCGTCCTCGTCGATCTCGTCTTCCGGTCCGGCCATCAGACTCTCGTCACCTGCGATACATCATGAACATCCCGGCGTGAGGCGGCGGCCCTCTACTGGATCACCACGTCCTTGAACAGGACCGCCTCCGCCCGTGCCGGGTGGATGGCGACGTTGACCCGGCGCAGCAATTCCTCGCGCATGCGATAGATGCCGGCCGAACCGGCGAGGTCGCTCGCGCGCAGCTCGCGCAGGTAGACCTGGAAGGCGTCCTCGATGCGCGGCATCAGAGGCTTCACCTCGCCTTCGACCTTGGCGTCCTTGAGTTCGATCGCGACCTTGATCTTGGCGAAGCGCGTCCGGTCCTGGCCCGGTTCGTTGGCGAGATTGACCATCATCTCGCGGACATCGAGGAACACGACCGGCTTCTTGACCTCGGCGGCGGCCTCGGCATGCCCGTCGGCGGCCTTCTTCTTTACGAAGAAGAAACCGCCGCCGCCGGCGAGGGCCAGCACCACGGCGGCGATGATGACGAGCTTCTTCTTGCCGGCCTTCGGGGCTTCGCCCTCGGCCCCCTCCTCACCCTCGGCGGCGGCCTTCTTCGGCTTCTTGGCCATCGGTGGACCTCGGGGCTTTTCGGTGGAGTGAGCGACGGCCGCTCGACGGTGTCGACACCATCGGACGTCGGCACTCAGAGAGGTATCGGGCGAACAAGGTTAACGCGTCGTTAAGGCGGCAAAAGCTGCCGGGTCAGACTTGCCGCGCGGGCAGGACCGGCAAGCGCTGCCTGGGGACGCTGTCGTGCCTAAGTCTCTCAACAAAATTGATAATTCTAGGAACATCGGAGTGGCACGGGCCGTGCGGATGTCGGGGTGTCGTCGCGTGTCGGGGCTGAGAGTGTCATGCAGAACGCATTGTTCGTGGGGGTTTCGAGCCAGGTCGCGCTTCAGCGTGAACTGGACGTCATCGCCAACAACATGGCCAACATCTCCACCAACGGCTTCAAGGGCCGCAACAGCCGCTTCCAGGAGTACCTGATGCCGGTGGCGAGTGCGGATTCATTCCAGAAGCCGGACCGGCGCGTCTCCTACGTGATCGACCAGGGCACCGCCCTCGACCTGGCCCAGGGGCCGATCGAGCAGACCGGCAATCCGCTGCACGTGGCCGTGCGCGGCGAAGCCTTCCTGGTGGTGCGTACGCCCAGCGGCGATCGCTACACCCGCAACGGCGCCTTCGAGACCGATGCCCAGGGCACCCTAGTGACCAGCGACGGCTACCCGGTTCAGGGCGAGGCCGGCCCGATCCAGATCGGCCAGCAGGAGACCGGCGTCTCGATCGGCCCCGACGGGACGGTCTCGACCAACCTCGGCATCCGCGGGCGCGTCCGCCTCGTGACCTTTCCCAATCCGCAGACCCTGACCAACGAGGGCGCGAACCTATACGCCTCCGCCACGCCGCCCCAGGCCGCCGGCCTCGCCGGGCGGGTGGAGGCCGGCGCCCTCGAACGCTCCAACGTGAAGCCGGTCCTCGAGATGACCCGGCTCATGGACGTGAACCGCACCTACACCATGGTCTCGGGCGTGATCTCGCGCCTCGACGACCTGCGCGGCACGGCGATCCGCCGTCTCGCTGACGTCGCGTAAGGATTTCCGCAGATGCGTGCCCTCTACGCCGCCGCCACCGGCATGGCGGCCCAGGAACTCAACGTCCAGGTCATCTCGAACAACATCGCGAACCTGCGCACCACCGGCTACAAGCGCCAGCAGCCGCATTTCCAGGATCTGCTCTACCAGAACCTGCGCCGGGCCGGCTCCTCGACCTCCGATCAGAACACGCAGCTCCCCGCCGGCCTCGCCATCGGATCGGGCGTGAAGACGACGTCGACCGCCCGCGTGATGTCGCAGGGAACGCTGACGAGCACCGAGAAGGAATACGACGTCGCCATCCGGGGCGAGGGCCTGTTCCGGGTGACGCTGCCGGACGGGCGCACCGCCTATACCCGCGACGGCTCGTTCGATCTCTCGGCCCAGGGCCAGCTCGTCACCCGCGACGGCTATCTCGTCGATCCCGGCGTCACGGTGCCGAACAACGCCACCTCCGTGACCATCAGCGCCCAGGGTGCGGTCCAGGCCACCGTACCGGGGCAGACGGCGCCCCAGGCCCTCGGCCAGTTCCAGCTTGCCCGCTTCGTCAACAAGGTCGGCCTCGAATCCATCGGCGACAACCTGTTCATCGAGACCGCCGGATCGGGGCCGGCCATCAACGGTCTCCCGGGCTCGGAGGGCTTCGGCAACCTCCAGCAGAGCTACCTCGAGGAGGCGAACGTCAACGCCGTCACCGAGATCTCGTCGCTGATCGCGGCGCAGCGCGCCTACGAGATGAACTCCAAGGTGGTGACCGCCGCCGACCAGATGCTCTCTACCACCTCCCAGATGTTCCGCAGCTGATCGAGGTCATGACCATGCACGCCCTCCGACAGATCACTTCCCGCCGCCGGACCCAGGCCGCTACCCTGAGCGTCGCCATCGTGGGCCGGACCCTGCTGGCCGTCCTGGCCTTCTCCATCCTCACATTTCAGGTCCTGGCGCAGGAAGTCCGCCCCGGTGCCGCGACTCTGCGCCTGCGCGGCGACGTCACCGCCCGCGGCGACGTCCTCACCCTCGGCGACCTCGTCGAAGGGGTCGCGCCCGAAGCGGCTCAGCGCGCGCTGTTCCGCGCGCCGGCCCTCGGGGCGACCGGCACGATCCAGGCGCGACGCATCGCCGATGCGGTCGCCGGCCTCGGGCTCGGGCCGGTGGAGACCGGCGGCCGGATACAGGTCTCCGTTCAGCGCGCCGCGCGCCGCGTGACCCAGCCGGAGATCGAGGCCGCCCTGAAGCGCGCCCTGGAATCCGGCTACGGCGTCGATGGGCGCAACCTCGCCATCCGGCTCGACGGCGAGGCCCCGACCCTGCTGGCGCCCCTGGAGCTGAACGGACAGGCGGTCGCCCTCGACCTCAGCTACGACCCGCGTTCGCGCCGGATCGCCGGGCTGATCACCCTGGGTGAGCGCCAGGCCTCGCTCCGGGTCTCGGGCCAGGTGGTGGAGATCCGGGAGGTCGCCATCCTCGGCCGCAGCCTGAATCGCGGCGAGACGATCAACGCCGCCGACCTCACTCTGGAGCGCCGCCCCCGCGAGGCGACGCCGTCGGACGCGCAGGGGGCGATCGGCGATCTTGCCGGCCAAGTGGCGCAGCGCGGTCTCAGCGCCGGCGCGATCCTGCGCTCGGGCGATCTCGCGCCGCCGGACCTCGTGGCGCGGGGCGAGGCCGTGACCATCGTGTTCGATTCTCCCGGCCTCAACCTCTCCCTGAGGGGCCAGGCCAACGAGAGCGGCCGCCTCGGCGCCATGATCACCGTCACCAACCCCGTCTCGAAGAAGATCCTCTCCGCCACCGTCACCGGACCGGGGCGCGTCTCCGTCGGCCCCGCGCCCCTGGTGCGCCAGGCCAGCGCCGCCCTCGACGGCCCCGCGCTGCAGCGCTGATCCGCCCCGTCCGCGTCCCCTTCCGGTCTGCCAAAGGTTCGGTCCCGATGACCCACCGCGTCTCTCCCGCCCTCGCCGTCGCGCTGCTCTGCACCGGCCTCGGCGCCTGCAACACCGTCGATCGCCTGTCCCAGATCGGTGCGACGCCGGCGCTGTCGGCCATCGAGGACCCGACCGCCCAGGCCGGCTACAAGCCGGTGCGCCTGCCGATGCCGGAGATCCAGCCGGTCTCCTACGCCCCGAACTCACTCTGGCGGACCGGCTCGCGCGCTTTCTTCAAGGATCAGCGGGCCGCCCGGATCGGTGACCTCGTCACCGTGAAGGTGAACGTCACCGACAAGGCGAACCTCAACAACGAGACCAAGCGCTCGCGCTCGAACGCCGAGGGCTTCGGCCTGCCCAACGCCTTCGGCCTGGAGAGCAGCAAGGGCCTCACGGAGGCGGGCATCAGCGCCGACAAGCTCCTCAACGCCACCTCGACCACGTCGAGCGACGGCGCCGGGTCGGTTCAGCGCAACGAAACCGTGACCACCAGCGTCGCGGCCATCGTCACGCAGATCCTGCCGAACGGAAACCTCGTGGTGGAGGGCAAGCAGGAGATCCGCATCAACTTCGAGGTGCGCGAACTCATCGTCGCCGGCGTGGTCCGGCCCGAGGACATCGAATCCGACAATACGATCGACTCGAGCAAGATCGCCCAGGCCCGGATCGCCTATGGCGGACGCGGTCAGATCACCGACGTGCAGCAGCCGCGCTATGGCCAGCAGCTGGTCGACGTCCTGCTGCCGTTCTGAGGTTGGGGAGGGCGGGTCCGAGCCCCGAGGGTCACGCCTCGGGGCCGGTCTTCTCAGTCGTCGCGGTAGACGCGCTCGCGGCGCTCGTGGCGCTCCTGCGCTTCCAGGGACAGGGTCGCGATCGGGCGGGCATCCAGGCGCTTGAGCGAGATCGGTTCGCCGGTCTCCTCGCAGTAGCCGTACGATCCGTCCTCCAGCCGCGCCAGGGCCGCATCGATCTTGCCGGTGAGCTTGCGCTGCCGGTCGCGCGCCCGAAGCTCGATCGCCCGGTCGGTCTCCGAGGAGGCCCGATCGGCGAGATCGGGATGATTTTCATTCTCGGTCTGTAAGGCGACCAGCGTATCCTGAGCTTCACGCAGAATATCAGACTTCCAACCGAGCAGTTTGCGACGGAAATACTCCCGCTGCCGATCATTCATGAACGGCTCGCTCTCACTCGGTACGTACCCGTCCTCGATCGTGACCTTCGCCATTCGCGCCTCTTGCAGCCGGTCCGCGGCGATCATTTTGCGTGGCTATAATGCAGGGGGCAGGCCACGACAACGCATCGTGAACACTGCGCACCGCAATCCTCTCGGATGTTTTGCGCGCTGCGGCAAACACGCAACGGCTGTAAAGGGGCCTTCGGAGGCTGTGCGCCGCAACACAGTTCGGGCTTTGTCACCCAATCCCTATCCTGCGGTAAAGTGCATGCAGCCGAGCGTTAGGCGACGGACCGGTGTCGTCCCTCGGCCCGACCCGGCTCCCATCGCACGCAACTCCGTGGAGCCGGTCACGTCGAGTGCGGCGGAAATGCAAGCACGCACCATTTCCCGAATAGGCGGTTGCGAAATTCTAAATAGGACTTCCATGATTCTTTTCGACGGAATCGATCGAGTCTAATTTTCTTCGAGTTCGACCATCAAGACTTGTCCGCTCCAGGGTTTTTAGGAACCCGCCGCGGTTCGTGTGGTTCTCACGAGGCGCCGACCGCTCGATCCTTCGGGATCGCCGACTCGCTCTCCCTCGCGGTCGCGCCCCTTTCACATCGTTTCCACTCGGGAGACCACCCCCATGGCAGCCAAGACCAAGACCCTGCACGACGCGTTCTACGAGACGCTCAAGGACGTCTATTACGCCGAGAAGCAATCCGTGCGCGCCCTGAAGAAGTCGGCCAAGGCGGCCGAGCACGAGGAACTGCGCAGCGCGTTCGAGACCCATGCGGAGGAAAGCGCCGAGCAGGTCGAGCGCCTGCAGCAGGTGTTCGAGATCATCGGCAAGCCGGCTCGCGCCAAGACCTGCGAGGCGATGCAGGGGATCACCTCCGAGATGGAGGAGGATCTCGAGGACTTCGCCGACAGCCCCGCCGCCGACGCGGTGCTTGCCGCCTGCGCCCAGGCCGTCGAGCATTACGAGATCGCCCGTTACGGCACCCTGAAGACCTGGGCGCGCCAGCTCGGCTACGAGGACGCCGCCAAGCTGCTGGAGCAGACCCTCGAGGAGGAAAAGAAGACCGACGCGCTGCTGAGCGAGATCGCCGAGCGGATCAACACCGAGGGCAGCGAGGCCGCCGAGGAGGCGGATGCGGCGCCGCGCGGCAAGGTGAAGAAGGGCTGAGGCCGGCCTGAGCCCGGTTCGTCTCCCGCGCCTCAGGCGGCGCGGGCGGCGGAGAGCTTCGCGAGCTCGACCGCGGCCCGCAACTCGATCTCGGCGATCAGGGCGTCGAGGCGCGGATCCCCGCTGGTGCCGCTGCGGTCGGCCAGGCGCGCGGCGATGGCCTGCAATTCGCCGGTCGAGACGCGGCCCATGATCAGGGACGCCTTGAGCCGGTCGAGCCCGTCGAGCAGGTCGTTGCCGCGTCGGGTCGAGCGGCGCCGGCGCTCCTCCGGCGTATCGCTGTTGCTCTGGAGCGTCAGGATCGCATCGAGACCGGCCAGAGAGGTCGCCGCCGTGGTGCCCGCGCCGTTGGTGCTCGCCGCCGGTGTGGCGACGGCGAAGGCGGGAGCGCCTTCGCTCCGGCGCGGCCCCGCGCTCGGACCGGTGCTGGCAGTGACGAAGCGGGTGTCGACGCGCATGAGGTGAAACCGATCGGGGCGGAGATCCGCCCGGCCCCGGCAGAATCGGGCAGCCGTGGTTAACCACGCGTAAACGACCCGGCAGAACGTGCCGGGTGGGCACGAAGCGTCCGTGCCACGTGAGCGGCCAAGCCCGGCGCAATCGAAAAAGATCGTTCAAAAACAAAGAATTGGCGAAAGCATCCGCTTGGCATGGTCCTGGCAGACTGCCGAGGACCTTCCCGCCGCAAAGTGCGCCATGACCGACACTCCGAACGGCCCCACGCGAATCCGGCACCTCGCCCTCTGCATCCTGGCAGGGTGGGCGATGCTGGTCGGCCAGGCGGCCCCTGCCCTTGCCCTGTCGCGGGTCAAGGACCTCGCCAGCGTCGAGGGCGTGCGCCAGAACCAGCTCGTGGGTTATGGCATCGTGGTCGGCCTCAACGGCACCGGCGACACCCTGAACAACATCCCGTTCACGAAGCAGTCCCTGCAGGCGATGCTGGAACGCCTCGGCGTGAACACCCGCGGCGCCACTATGCGCACCCAGAACCTCGCGGCCGTGATGGTGACGGCGAGCCTGCCGCCCTTCGCCACCCAGGGCAACCGCATCGACATCACCGTCTCCTCCCTCGGCGATGCGAAGTCGCTCCAGGGCGGCACCCTGCTGGTGACCCCGCTGCTCGGCGCCGACGGCGAGGTCTATGCCCTGGCGCAGGGTTCGGTCGCCATCGCGGGCTTCTCGGCCGAGGGCGACGCCGCCAAGATCACCCGCGGCGTTCCCACCAACGGGCGCGTGCCGAACGGTGCGATGATCGAGCGCGAGATGGCGTTCAAGATGAACGACATGCGGTCGCTGCGCCTGTCCCTTCGCAACCCGGACTTCACCACCTCGAAGCGCATCGCGGCGGCGATCAACGACTTCATGGGCGCCGACACTGCCGAGCCGACCGACCCGGCCACGGTGACGCTCCAGATCCCCGCCAAGTACAGCGGCAATATGATCCGCCTCGTCACCGAGATCGAGCAGCTCAAGGTCGAGCCCGACCAGACCGCGCGGGTCATCGTCGACGAGCGCTCGGGCATCATCGTCATGGGCCGCGACGTGCGGGTGTCCACGGTGGCGATCGCCCAGGGCAACCTGACGGTGACCATCACCGAGCAGCCGCAGGTGAGCCAGCCGGCCCCGTTCTCCAACGGCGCCACCACGGTGGTGCCGCGCACCGGCGTCAAGGTCGATACCGGCGACGGCAACAAGCTCGCCCTGGTCAAGGAGGGCGTGACCCTGCGCGAGCTGGTCGACGGACTGAACGCCCTCGGCATCGGCCCGCGCGACCTCATCTCGATCCTTCAGGCGATCAAGGCCGCCGGTGCCCTCCAGGCCGATATCGAGGTGATGTGATGACCGCCTCCACCCTTTCCCTCCCCCAGTCGGAGAGCTGATCCCATGCTGTTCGCACCCCTCGCTGCCAGCGCCGCCCTCGGGGTTGGCAAGGCCATCGTCGGCGATATCGCCAAGACCGTGCAGGGCGCGGTCGGTTCCAACGCCGGCTCCGCGGCGAAATCCGCAGCCGAGGCCAAGGCGAAGAAGGCCTCGACCGATTTCGAATCCATGTTTCTGGAGCAGTCCCTCGACCGCCTCTCGCAATCCGAGGGCACCGACGGCCCGCTCGGCGAGAACGGCACGGGCGGCGGCGTCTACCGGTCGATGCTCACCAAGGAATATGCCGGCCAGATCGTGAAGAGCGGCGGCGTCGGCATCGCCGATCAGGTCTTCCGCGAGATGATGAAGATGCAGGAGGGCACCGGTGCAAAGGTCAGCTGACGCCCAGCCGCTCCGCGTGTCCGACCGGGCCGGGGCGACGGCCCTGGTCGCTGGGGTGATCGCAAGCCTCGAGGCCCTCGAATCCGTGATGGCGCGCGAGAGCGACCATGTCCGGGTCGGCCGCCTGCGGGAGGGTCTCGCCGATACCGAGCGGAAATCCGCCCTGGCGGCCGCCTATTTCCAGGGGCTCGAGGCCACCAAGGCCAACGCCATCGCCCTCGCGCGCTTCGCGCCGGAGGGGATCGCAACCCTTAAGGCCGCCCATGCCCGCTTCACCCAGGCCCTGGAGACCAACCAGGCGGTGCTGGCGACGGCCCGGACCGTGTCAGAAGGGCTCGTGAAGACCCTGGCCGACGAGATCGGTCGCTCCCGAACCCCGACCGTCTACGGCCGCCCGTCTCAGGCACCGTCCCCCTACGCCCGCAGCGGAACTGCGCAGAGCCAGCCGCTGATCCTGTCGCGCAGCCTCTGAAGGGGATCGCCGGTCTGAAGAGAACCGGTATACCAAGAGAGCGGTCCAGGCGGAGGGTCAGGGCCGCCCGTGACCCATGCGCACGAAGGCGCGCACTGGCCCGAACTCGGATTCGCTGCGGGTGTCGATGGACAACTGTCCAGCGGTGACGGGGGCGGCGGCGTGGCTGCCGACATCGATGCCGCCCACCGCGCGGCCGCTCAGACGGATGCAGGTGGGCGAACCCGGGACGCGGACGAAGCCGGCGCCCTGCTTCGGGCAGGGCAGCAGTTTCTCGCCCTGCATCTGGGGCTGAGGCCGCTCCACAGCGCCGGCCTGACTCGCGAGGCCCGACACGGCGATCACGGCTACGGCCTGTCCGGTGCACATCCTGCGAATCATGGCCGGGCTCCCGCGTTCGAACCGGGTCTCGGCTTAATCGATCCCGACCGCTGGACCAACGCCCGCAACCGCGCCGCTCAGCTGAGATAATTCACCAGATTGAGCTTCGAGAGCATCGAGGTGACCTGATAGCTTGCCTGGAGCTGCGTCTGGAGTTGCAGCAACTGGGCGGTCACGCTCTCGGCCGAGATGTTCTCGACCCCGTCGAGCGATCCCTGCAGAGCTGCACGGCTGGTCCTGTTGTCCGTTTTCGTCTCGGAGAGCGTGCTGGCGGCGAGGCTGAGATCGCTGGAGATGCCGGGCACGCCGCCCGTCGTGCTGTTCGCGGTGAGGAGGGTGCGGGCGTGATCGGCGACGGCGCTGAAACGCTGAGCCTCCGGTGTCCCACTGACGGCGGTCGTCCCGGGATCCGCCGCGACCATGGCGAGCCCGGCGAGCACGGCGCGGATCGGGGCCTCGTTCGCCTGGACGCCGATGCTCAGGACCCGGTTCGCGCTGATCTGCGCCGTCGCCGTGCCGCGGGGATCGGATGAGGTGTCGTCGCCCGTATACCAGATCACGGTCTTGGTGCTGGCCGCTTCGGCGTAACCAGTCGCTTCGCCATTGACGAAGGTGATACGTCGCGGGGCGAGGCCTGCGGATTGCGACCCTGCGAAGAAGTCTTGCGATGCCCGCGAGGCCGAACTCGCAGCGAGGCTGGTGGAGGCAGCCCCCTTGAGGGCGTTGGTCACGGCGTTCGAGAGACTGTTCGCGATCGCCTCAGGGGTGCCTGCCAGGGAGAACTCCGTGGTGGAGGCGGGATCGGCGCTGGCTCTGGCCGTCAGGGTGAGTGTCTGGGTGGTGCCGTCGCGCAGGGCGACGCTCACCGTCACGGTGTCGCCCGCCACCGGCATTCCCTTCACGTTGAGGTCGAGGGTTGCGGGAGTCCCCGTCCCGAAGTCGGCCTGCACCCCGAGGCTCGTAGGCCCTTGGATGCTCGCGACCTTGGCGGTGTTGAACCGGGTGTTGAGGTAGTCCTGCGCCTCGGTCGCCGTGGCGAAGACCGGCATGGTGTCGAGGTCGCCCGTCGGCGATGTCGCCGTCGCGGTGAGATCGATCAAGCTCTGCGTTCCGTCCGGCTGATTGACCGCAATTCGGAGCCGATCCCCCTCCGCCGGCGGCTTCGTCAGGGTGAAGGTCACCGGTGGAGTGGTCGCGATCTTGGTGTCGTTCGCCAGGATCGCCGCCGGGTTGGAGCTCGTGGCCGAGAGCAGCCGGAACCCGAAATTGGCGCGCGCCTCGGTTCCGGCGGGACCGGTGCCGTCCTCGCCGATCGTCACGGTCCGAGCAGGCGTTCCGGTCACGGTGGCGCTGACGCGGCCCGTCCCCGTGCCGAGATCGGCCGTCTTCTGTTCCGCGATGAGGGTCTTCAGCCCGTCGAGGTCCTTGGCGACGTCGCCGTTCAGGATCGTGTCGACGGCGACGACCGGCGGCGAATCGGTCGCGCGGCCGCCGAAGATGTACTGTCCCCCGAGGTCGACATTCAGGGCGTCGACCGCCGCATCGAGGCTGTTGCGCGCGACCTGCGGCGTATTGGCGATCGTCGAGTAGTTGCTGGCCGTCAGCGAGCGCCTGAGCCCGTCGCCGAGGGTGTTGATCTGGGTCACGCTGGCGTTGGCGAGGGTGACGCGCGTGGTGGCGGTCGTGATCGCCGCGTCGTAGCCGTCGAGGGCGCTGAGCGCGGCGTGCGCGCTGAGGCTGGTCGTCCGCCCGGCGCCGAGGCCGCCATAGGTCGGCGCGACCTTGCCGCTGGAGAGCTGGTTCGTGAGCGTGTCGAGGCGGCCCTTCAATCCGACGAGGTTGGCCGTGTTGCGGTCGCTCAGATAGGTGCTGGCATTGAAGGGAGCGATGCTCATCGGTGCCTCGGAAGTGTCGGGGATCCCGGTCGGGCTCGGCGCATGGCGGGCGCGTCCTTAGATCCGCAGAAGGGTGTCGAGGAGGTCGCGGGCGGCCGTGAGCACCCGCGCGTTGGCGCTGTAGGCGGTCTGGAGCTGCACGAGCTTCGACATCTCCTCGTCGATGCTCACGCCCGAGACGGAGGCGACCCGGGCCTGCGCGGTGGCCAGCGCGATGCCCTGGCCCTCGTCGAGGTCCTGCGCTGAGGCGGCCCCCGCCCCCTGCGCGTCGATGATGCGCTGCGCGAAATCCTGCACGCTCGCCGAGTAGGGTGCGGCGACGCCGCCGATGCCGCTCGCGGCTCCGAAGGTCCGGTTCGCGCCGGTGAGGGCCTGGTAGAGGTACTGCGGCCGCGACGCGTCGGAAGCCAGGGTCTTGGCCGAGACGTTCACGAGGTTGGCGGTGTTGCCGACCACTGCCGGGTTCACGCTGATGCGTTGCGCGAAGCCCGTCAACTGCGAGCCGCCGTCGAAGGAGCCGGTGTAGAGCGTCCCCTTCTTGTTCCCGTCGAGGAAGAGCGGGATCTGTGTCAGGCCGCTCTGGACATCGTCCGGGCCGTCGAGTTGCGTGACGCTGGCGCTGATGCCGAGAAGCGTCGGAGCCCCCTGCGCGGGCTTGACGGAGATGCGCAGTCCGCCCTCCCCGGCGCTGGGCTGATTGGCGACGCTGAATTCCGGGCCGAGTGCCGTCTCGAGGGCGGCCCGGAGGTCCGTCGTATCCGTCACCTGGATCAGGCTGACGTTGGTCGTCGTGGGATCGTCCCGATCGGACGGGTCGACGGTCGGTGCCGTTGCGGAGCTGTAGGGGATCAGGACCCGGTTGAACGAGGCGCCGTTCGCGTCCTTGAGGGTCACCGTGATGACGTTTCCGGCCTTCAGTCCGGCGAGATCGATATCCAGGACTCCCGTGGTGTCGTTGGCGGGCCGGGTCCCGACGGCGGCGCGATCCGACAGGGAGCGCGAGAGGCCGGCCGCGAGTTCGTCGAGCTGCCGCTGCGCCTGCGGCAGGACCGTGTCGCGCAGCTCGATCCCCGCCGCGAGCGAGCCCGAGCGGATCGCCTTGGCGGCGATGAGGTCGATCTTGGAGCCGCCGGGCGTGGTCGCGGTGATCGTCCCGACCCCGCGCGTCGCCGCGTTCTCGCTGTATTCCGCATCCGGCGTCAGGGTGCCGCGTCCGTCGAAGCTGAGGATGGCCGCCGCACCGCGGTCGACCAGGGTCATGCCCGAGGTCGTGATGACCGAGACGGTGCCGTCCCGCTGGTCGACGGTCTGGATGTCGAGGTAGGCGGATAGGCCGGTCACGGCCTGATCGCGCTGGTCGAGCAGGCTGGCGCGGGCGCCCTCCTCCGTGGTGCCGGTGATCTGCGTGTTCAGCTTGGCGATCGAGGCGAGATACGCGCTCGCCTTGGCGGTATCGCCGCCGAGCTGGCTCTCGGTCGCCGAGCGCAGGTCCTGCACGCCCTGCGCGATGGAGCCGATGGTGGAGGCCAGGTTCGCGGCCTTCGACACCACCGTGGCACGGGCCGGTGCCGAGGTCGGGTCGCTGGCGAGGGCTTGTAGCGACTGCGCGAAATCATTCATCACGCCGTCGAGGGCGGTGGACGTGCCGGGCGTCCCGTAGAGCTGGTCGAGCTGCGTCCGGACCGCCGAGAGGAAGCCCGTATAGGCGCCGCCGGAGGTCTCCATCCGCAGCTGCTTGAGCGAGGCCGCATCGAGGGCCCGGCCGATCGTGCCCACCGCCACGCCGGAATTGCCGACGCCCGTCGAGACGGTGTCGAGGGTGCGCTTCGTATACCCGACGGTGCCGACATTGCCGATGTTCTGCGAGACGACCCCGATCGCGGCCTGGGTCGCCTTCAGCCCGGCGGAGGCTGTGTTGATGGCGTTGAAGCTCACGAAGCCCCTCCCCTCGGTGTCGAATCGCGTGCGGCGTCAGGCTTCCTCAGCGGATGATGTTGATCAGCGCCGACATCATGTCCTGCGCGGTCGAAATGACCTTCGTGTTGGCGGAATACGCCTGTTGCGTTACGATCATCTTAGAGAATTCGCTCGCGATGTCGGTATTGGACTGCTCCACGTTGCTGCCGACGACGGTGGTGCCGTTCAGGCCGACCAGGGCGGTGCCGGACTCGAGGGTCTGCTGGTAGGTGCCGTTCGAGTTCGCCTTCAGGCCGTCGGAATTGGTGAACTGGACCACCTTGATGTTGGCCAGTGCGATCGTGTTGCCGTTGCTGTAGGTGCCCGAGACCTTGCCGTCCGTAGTGATGCTGAGGCCGTTCAGCGTCCCCGAGGTGTAGCCGTCCTGGGTCAGCGTGTTGGTCGTCACCGTGCCGGCTGCCGCGGTGAAGGCGGTCAGGCCGCCGCTGCCGTAGCTGAGCTGGATATTGCCGAGATTGACGCCGTCCACGGTCAGGGCCGGGATGGTCACGGCGCTCGCGGCGGGTGACGTCAATTGTCCGCTGCTGTTGAATTGGAACGCGGTGCCGGCATTGGTCCAGGCGGTCGCGGTGCTCGTGACCGTGCTCTGATTGGCGTAGAACAGGTTCCAGACGTCGTTGGTGCCGGCATTCGCGTTGCCGTTCTGCACCTTCGCCCAGCGGGTCTGCACCCCGACGGGGCCGCCGCTCGCCGTATAGGCGGTCAGCGATGGGCCGGCGACACTGCCGTTGATGAAGCTCGACGCATCGGCGGCCGAGACCGTCGCACTGCCGGTGCCGGAGAGGATCGCGGGATTGGCGCCGGAGGCCAGGGTGCCGAGGAGCTCGGAGCCGGGCACGTTCGCCTTCGCATTGGTGGTGGCGGGCGTCTTGGGCAGGTTGGCCGAGTAGGTGATGGTCGAGGTCGGGTGGGCCGGCAGAATCGAGTTCGAGACCCGGATCGGGCCCTCGCTCGTCGCCTGTCCGGTGACGGGATCGAGGCTGGTCCCCTTCAGGAAGGAGCCCCCGCCGTTGACGAGATAGCCGTCCTTGTCGAGGGCGAAGTCGCCCCGTCGCGTGTAGGAATCGCCGGTGGCGAAGCTCGCCTGGCCGTTGGCGTCGCCGGACTTGGAGGTGACGGCGAAGAAACCCTCGCCGTTCAAGGCCATGTTCGTGCCGATGTCGGTGGCGTTCAGGCTGCCCTGCACGGTCGTGGTCTGGCGCGAATTGGCCGCGACCGTCCCGGCGACCTGCCGGCTCGGCGTCTGCTGCTCCGCCACGAGGTCGACGAAGTTCGTGTCGACCCGCTTGAAGCCGGTCGTCTGCGAATTGGCGATGTTGCCCGAGATGTTGTCCAGGGAGAACGACTGCGCCTTCAGGCCCGAGACGGCCGTCTGCATCGCGGTGAAGACATCCATGGCCGAAAACCTTGCGTCACGGTGGCGGTGCCGGCGCGTCTGCGCACAGGCTTCGGCTCAATTGAGCAACAGCCGTGCCATCGGCAAGTACCTGAAAACGCAAGATCTTCTGGATCGTGCGCCCGGCAGGAAGCGCCGCTTCCGTCGAAAACCGGCAGCTTTTGCCGGGTCGGTCCGCGCGGGCTGGGTCGTTTACGTAGCGTTATCGTCGTTCCGCCTATGGTCCCGGTATCAAGGTGTTGGATCGCGATCATGAGAGCCAAACGGTCGACCCTCGTCCATCTGATCTACTTTTCGCGATTGACCCTCGCGGCGGATGCGCCCACGCGCACCCGGCAGATCGGCGAGATCACGCGGCAGGCGCAGAAGAAGAACGAATTCTCGGTGATCACCAGCTTCCTGGTCATCGAGCAGAACTTCGCCGCTCAGGTCATTGAGGGTGAACGCGCTTCGGTCAGCGAGACCTTCGCGCGCATCAGCAACGATTCGCGGCATCGCGACGTGCAGATCGTCGAGTGGCGCGAGATCGTGAAGCGCGAGTTCGTGAATTCCTTCACCACGGGAATTCGGAGCCCGCTGAACGACGCGACTTTCCAGAAGGCGAACCTGCTCCCGATGTTCCAGCGCGGAACCCCCAAGGGCATGGCGATCCACGCCCTCGCGGCGACACTCCAGGCTGAATCGATGACGAAACAGGGCATCGACCATCTCTTCGTCTGAGCCTGCTGTTGCGTGGCGCGCCGTCGTCGCCCCGTCCTCGAACGCGTGAAAATCCATGAGCGATACGCCCGCGATCCTCATCGTCGATGACCAGGAGAAGTTGCTGAAGCTGGTCATCCTGCTGATGAACCGGCTCGGCTTTCCCGATGTCGAGGGTGTGACCGACGCGGTCACGGCCCTCGAACGGCTGCGTCAGAAGCGCTATTCGCTCGTGATCTCGGACCTCGACATGGAGCCGATGGACGGCCTCTCGTTCCTGCGCGAGATCCGGGCGGACGATGCCCTCATGAACACCCCCTTCCTGCTGACCGAGGCGTCGTTCGACTTCGAGGACATCAATCTCGCCCACCAGGCCGGCGCCGATGCCTTCATCCTGAAGCCCTTCGACATGTCGGTGCTGAAGGCCAAGCTGAAGCAGGTCATCAATCGCAAGCCGCGCCGGCGCGAGGCGCCGCTGGCCACCGAATCGGCCCTGAGCATCGACTTCCCGATGCTAGGCAAGTTCTGAACCGCCTCCTCTCGCGGCGAATGGTCGCCGGACCGGCGATGAGCTTCCGGACCCATGCAGGCCGTCGCGCAGGCACCTGTCCCCGCCCGTGAGGTCGCTCGCCGCCACCGCCGTCATGCCCGGCGCCGCCGAAATCCCGCTCCGACCGGCGTGGTCGCCCTGCTTCGGTGGTGGTGGAGGAGAGATCTGAATCGGGGCACGGCGGGCCGGTACCAGGCGCTCGCCCAGGCGCAGCTCACGCCGGACCAGAGGGGTCCCCGCTCCGGACCGGGATCTCGTCAGGCGGGGATGATCCGCCTGTAGAGATGCCAGGTCGCGTGACCGAGAATCGGCATCACCACCGCGAGCCCGACGAAGAGCGGCAGGGAACCGAGAATCAGCAGACCGGCGACGACGAAGCCCCAGGCCGTCAGGGTTCGCGGATTGCGCCGGAAGGCGGCCAGCGACGTCTCGATCGCGGTCAGCATGCCGACGTCCCGGTCCACCAGCATCGGCACCGAGACCACGCTGATCGCAAGCACAACGAGAGAAAACGCGAAGCCGACGAGATTTCCGATGACGATCAGGGCCCAGCCGCGCGGCGTCGTCAGGACATCCTCGGCGAAGGCGAAAATCGACTCCGGCACGCTCGTTCCGTACAGCGCCCAGTAGATTCCCTGCGCCGCCACGAGCCAGCAGGCGAAAACCGCCGCCAGCACCAGCCCGAGCCCGGCGAGCGCGCCTGCTGCCGGCCGGGTCAGGTTGGCGAAGGCGTAGGCCCAGTCGGTGGACAGGCCCTGCTCGCGGCGCCGGCTCAGCTCGTAGAGGCCGATCGCCGCGAAGGGGCCGATCAGGGCGAAGCCCGCCGCCAGCGGGAAGACCAGAGGCAGGACCTCGGTGCCGAAGGCGACGGTCGCGAGCACGATGCCGATGAGGGGGTAGATCAGCCCGATGAACAGGGCATGGGTCGGCATCGCCAGGAAGTCGTCGACGCCGCGGCGCAAGGCCGTGGAGAGATCGTGCCCATCGATGGCGTTCACCGCCGGACGGGCCATACTGTGGCTGAAATGATGGACGGGAAGGGTCGTCATGGCGCAAGCCCTCACGCGGCGTGAAGCTCACGACGTCGACGCCCAAGCCCGTTCCGACAAGTCCCGGCCGCTCCGGCAACGCTTGCCGCGCATGCTCGTGCGTGATGGCGCCGAGAGCGAATAGTCTCGACGCTAATCCCTTTCGGTGGCCCTGTCTTCAGCTATGCAGCGTGGCTGACAGATATTTTCAGAGACTGTCTTGTGCGACGCGAAAGCTTGACGTCGGAGGGCTGGGATCAGGCTGCCCGTTTCTGATAGTCTTTGATGTCGCTGAAGCGGACCTCCGGCGCCCGCTCCTCCTCGTAGCGCAGGGAGAACGCCGTGGTTGCCATGAAGACCGGGGCGCCGTCGAGGTCGCTCGCCATGGCCGAGCCGTGGCTGCCGATGAACTTGTCGAGCTCTGTTTCCTTCTCGGCGGTGATCCAGCGGCAGATCGAGAACCGGGTCGGCTCGTAGTCGATCGGCAGGCCGTACTCGGCCTGCAGGCGCTCCTTGAGCACGTCGAGCTGCAGGGCGCCCACGACGCCGACGATGGCCTGGGAGCCGTCATGTGGCCGGAAGACCTGCACGACGCCCTCCTCGCCCATCTGCTGCAGGGCCTCCTTCAGCTTCTTGGCCTTCATGGCGTCGGTGAGCTTGATCCGGCGCAGGATCTCCGGCGCGAAGCTCGGCACGCCGCGGAACACGATCTCCTCGCCCTCCGTCAGGGTGTCGCCGATGCGCAGCGTGCCGTGGTTCGGGATTCCGACGACGTCGCCCGCGAAGGCCTCGTCCGCGATGGCCCGGTCCTGGGCGAAGAAGAATTGCGGTGCCGAGAGTGACATCGGCTTGCCCGTGCGCACCAGCTTGGCCTTCATGCCCCGGTTCAGCCGCCCGGAGCAGACCCGCATGAAGGCGATGCGGTCCCGGTGATTCGGGTCCATGTTCGCCTGGATCTTGAAGACGAAGCCGGTCATCTTCGGCTCGGTCGGTTCCACGAGGCGCTTGTCGGCATCCTGGCCGCGCGGCGGCGGCGCGAAGCGGGCGAGCCCGTCGATGAGGTCGCGCACGCCGAAATTGCGCAGGGCCGAGCCGAAGAACACCGGCGTGAGATGCCCCTCGCGGAAGGCCGCGAGGTCGAAGCGCTTCAGGCCGGTCTCGGCGAGTTCCGCCTCCTCGCGCCAGGTCGCCGCCTCGCCGTCCTCGGTGAGCAGTTGGTCGAAGAGCGGGTCGTTCACGCCCGTCACCGCCACGGTGCCGGCGTCGTCGGCGGCATCCAGGCGGCGCACCCGGCCGTTGCCGAGGTCGTAGGTGCCGGCGAAGCTCCGGCCGCGGCCGATCGGCCAGGTCACCGGTGCCACGTCGAGGGCCAGCACCTTCTCGATCTCATCGAGGAGCTCGAAGGGGTCGCGCGCCTCGCGGTCGAGCTTGTTGATGAATGTCACGATGGGGATGTCGCGCAGGCGGCAGACCTCGAACAGCTTGCGGGTGCGCGCCTCGATGCCCTTGGCCGCGTCGATCACCATCACGGCCGAATCGACCGCCGTCAGGGTGCGGTAGGTGTCCTCGGAGAAGTCCTCGTGGCCCGGGGTGTCGAGGAGGTTGAAGACGCAGTCGCCGTACTCGAAGGTCATCACCGAGGTGACCACGGAGATGCCGCGCTCCTTCTCGATGCCCATCCAGTCCGAGCGGGTCGACACCCGGTTGCGCTTGGCCTTGACCTCGCCGGCGAGCTGGATCGCGCCGCCGAACAGCAGCAGCTTCTCGGTCAGCGTGGTCTTGCCGGCATCCGGGTGCGAGATGATCGCGAAGGTGCGGCGACGGGCGACGGGGTCGGCCTTCGCCTCCGGCGGCTTGATCTCAGACTGCATCAGCATGGCGGGCAAATATTTCCGGGTCCGCGCCTGGCGGCTTTGCGTTCGCGACGGGTAAGCGACGAAGGGCTGTTCTGTAGGCGTTTCGGGCGCGATGCGCAAAACTCAGCCGCGTCCGAGATAGGGCATGGCGGTGGCGACCACGGTGAGGAACTGGACGTTGGCCGAGAGCGGTAGGCTTGCCATGTAGACCACAGCGTCGGCCACGTGCCGCGCATCCATCACGGGCTCGGGGCGGATGCTGCCATCCGCCTGCCGGGCGCCCTTGGCGATGCCGGCCGTCATCTCCGTCTCGGCATTGCCGACGTCGATCTGCCCGCAGGCGATGTCGTAGGGACGGCCGTCCAGGGAAGTCGCCTTGGTCAGTCCGGTGATCGCGTGCTTGGTGGCCGCGTAGGGGGCCGAGTGCGGCCGCGGCGCCTGCGCGGCGATGGAGCCGTTGTTGATGATGCGCCCGCCGCGCGGATCCTGCGCCTTCATCATCCGGAAGGCGCCCTGCGTGCACAGGAACGCACCGGTGAGGTTCACGTCGACCGAGCGCCGCCAGTCCTCGAGGGCGACCGCGTCGATCGCCGCCGCAGGCGTGAACACGCCCGCGTTGTTGAACAGGAGGTCGAGCCGCCCGAACCGCTCGGCGACCCGGGCGAACAGCCGCGCCACCGAGTCCGCATCCGCCACGTCGGTCTCCACGGCTTCCGCTGTAACACCCGCAGCCCCGGCCAGCCCGGCCACCGCCTCGAGGGGCGCGAGGCGCCGCCCCGCCAGAACGATGTCATAGCCCGCCGCGGCGAGCGCCAGGGCGACGCCCCGCCCGATCCCCGAC
>NZ_JBYSXL010000059.1:0-29083 GCF_058782155.1 Methylobacterium sp. FW306-05-D | reverse complement strand
TTCGCGGCCTCCGCCCGCTGCGCCCAGCCGACGTAACGGGCGAGGTTGAGCCCGCCATCGGCCTCGCTGGAGGGATGACGCCAGCCCGCCACGTGGTGTCCGGTGGCGTAGAAGAAGGCGCCGAGGCGCAGGGTGTCGTGTCTCATGGGCTGATCGGGATACGCGTCGGCGCGAAGGTGCGTGGCTTCAGGATGGAGTTCGCCGAGTAGGCGGAATACGCATTGGCAAGCAGAGATGCCAGGATGGGGGATCGCGGCGGCTTCAGTGGATGATATTACCGCAGCCACAAAATAAATTCAAAATAATATAATCCCAAAAATGTCGATCAAAGAAAAATTTACCTAGTATTGATCGATATTTCTATTACCAATAACTTTTAAATCGTCATATCACACAATTTCATAATCCCGAGGGGCCAATCTAGGCTTTCGAGGTCTTGGCTTTTCAAAATTCAGATTTTCACCTCAAGAATTTACCTGGCTCTAATATTTATGTAGCGCCACAATTGTAATGACATGCCAAGAACTTTAATTCGAACGATCGATGCTGGAACGTGCGGGTTACGCGACTATGTAACGCGTCTACGGATCGCCGAGGGATTCGACACCAAGACAGCTGCTGTCCGTCCTGAGCCTCCGTGTTTCCAAGCAGCAGGGGGTAAGCCCGGTCGAAGACAGTCAAGACGAATTTAAATATCCGCTTCACTCATGATGCCGTCCGAAAGCAGCCAGACCGCTCACCACCCCAATCCGCCATTCGGCTACCTGTCGTCACGACGGACCTCGTACCGCTTACTGCCTCGCAGCGCGCCTTTCCGGGGCTCGGACAACTCGACCGCGAGCACGGCGCTGCCCTGATGGGAGCGCTCGACGCCTGCAATAGAAGGTTCGGGCGAGGCGCTTTCGTGCCGGGCAGCTCAGGGTTCGCCCCGAAGCGGGATTGATCGACCAGGTTCGACATGCGCTCGACGCGATACACCACCTGGATCGACGAACTCCGAATCGTTGCCGCCGCCTAGGTTGGGAGACAGCCGGCGGCATCGACGCGGGATTCAAGCGTTCCGCCGGCGCTGCGAAGGGTCAAGCGGTCCATGCCGTCGTTCCATTCCGCGCCAGCGCCACGGTCAACCACACGGCCGAGACCAGGAAGTAGATGGCGCCGAACGCGGCGTAGGGAGCGATGTCCGTGATCCCCGGCGTCAAGGCACCGTTCGCCTTGAAGATGAAGTGGGTGCCTGCGAGGGCCGACTGGGCCCCGCTGAGCGCCATCGCCCACTGGGCACCCGCCTGCCAGCGCCGCATGCCGGTCGCGAGCTGCAACAGGCCGGATAGGATTGCCCAGACCCCGAACACCGCCAGCACCGCGTGCATGCCCGATCCGAGCGCGACCGCCACCGCGACGGCGACGAATGTGCTGGCAGCCGCGTTGAGGGCTTGGCTGGGATTGGCAGCGAAGCCACCACTGCGACGCGCGTCGATGACGTTGGCGACGGCATCCCAGGCGGGATAAGCGACCAGGAGCGCCGCCGCGGCCGGTGGCATGCCCTTTCCGATGGTGAAGGCAGCAGCGACCCAGCCGGCGGAAACCCCGGCACGGAGGAAGTAATAGGAGCTCAGCCAGCGCGAAGTGTCACGGCCGGATCTTTGGACGGTCGTCATCGATGGTCCCTTCTGTTGTGCGGCGAGGCGGAAAATCGGAACGACGGGCAATCACGCGGATGACTCCGGCGACCGAAACGCCGGGCTACGTGAAAGCGGTGTCTTTCCAGGGGGATATGTCTCGCTTCGGAAGGCACTTTTACAAACGGACGCCGTGGGTACCCATGACCGGATCGCTCGAAAATTTGACCGTTCCTCCGGAGGGTGGACCGAGCGTTGCCACCGGCGACCTCCTCTCCCTCGTCCTAGCGCAGATCAAGCTCACCGGGGACCACGTCCGATTGCTGGAGGTCGAGCCGTCGGGGATCTTGGACCTGGAGGTCGGAGCGGCTCATGTCCTCGTGGTCGCCGAGGGTTCGCTCCACATCGAGGGCGATGGCGCGGAGCGCGGCATCATCGAAAAGGGCGATCTCGTGCTTCTGCCCCGTGGACTCGGAGGTGCGAGTCTGGTCGCATCCGCCTCGCATGCTTCGGTGATCCTCTGTCGGTTCTGGTTCGATCCTCACGCCCTGCGCGGCATGGTCTCGGCCCTGCCCGAGCGCATCCACATCCGGCGCGACGAGGGGGCGGGGTGGCTGGAGGGCATCGTACCCGTCCTGATGGTCGAGGTGACCGACGACGAGCCGGGCGCGGCCCTGATGATCTCGCGGATCATCGACGTCATCGTCATCCGCACCTTACGGACTTGGGTACGGCGCGGGCACACCACCGGATGGCTGGGAGGGCTCTCGGACGCCCGCATCGCCCGGGCGTTGAAGGTCATGCACGAGCGTCCGTCGCGTCCTTGGGGCATCGAGGCCCTGGCGGACGCGGCCGGCATGTCGCGGTCGAGCTTTTGCGAGCGGTTCACGGCGCTCGTCGGGCGCTCGCCCCTGCGCTACCAGAACGAGTGGCGGCTCGCGCTCGCCCGGGACATGCTGATCGCCCGCAAGGCGCGTGTCGGGGAGGTCGCATTGCGCGTCGGCTACGAGTCGGAGGCAGCCTTCAGCCGCGCCTACAAGGCCATGTTCGGACACCCGCCGCGGGACGAACCTGCGCCGCCGAGCAGTGGTGGAGGACGGGGCGAGCAGGACGGCGGCTTGCGAGAGGGGAGCTGAGCATGTTGAGACCCATTATTTTGACACCCATCCAGCGGTCATGCTGTCCCACGCCCCCTCCGCCGGACGGGTTCACCCTGTTCGACGAGGTAGGTGCCGATAGGCGCACGAGGCTGACCGCAGGCCGGGCGAATCACCGCGCAAGCACGTTTCCGCTGAACATGCCGCCCCGGAACACCAGCGCACCCGGATCGGTCACGAAGAGGACGAGGTCAACGTCGGACCGGGCCCCTACACTCTCGCCCTTGCCCTCGCCCGTCAGGTAGGCAGTCTCGCCCGCCTGCAACGTCAGACCGCCAACCTCGACCTCACCGCCGAAGACATGGAGCAGCCGAACCGTGCCTTGCGTCGGAAGCGGAGGTAGGGGCAACGCGGATCCCACCGTAACACGCGCGTCGGCGACCCATGCCTGCGCGCGGACCTCCATGGAGACGACACTTCGAAAGGTGAACGGCGGTTTTCGGATCGTTTTAGCGCACCTGTGGGTGGTAGCGACTCGGGGAGTCCAGAGAAGTAGAAAAGCGTCGATACGCTCTTCCTCTATGGGGACGGAGTTTCCAGCATCGGCTCTGAAGGTCGCGCCTTGTAGAAACATCGCCTTATGAATCAGTCTTAGCTGATGAACCATTTTTATCTGTGCTCAAGTATTCAATTGCCCTACACTGAGTCACTCTTAAATCGCCATGCCACTGAATAGATTAAGGAATTTTGAATCAGTCTTAGCTGTGTCCGACACAACACCCTCCCACTTCCAATAGAGAACAGCGCCGCTCGTATCGGCGATGCTGTTCGGTTCAGAGCTTTGCGATGGCCAGCGCCGAGTCGCGGCTCGGAGAGCGGACATCGGGGATCGATCACGCGCATCCTACAATGAGTGCCCGGTCACTCTCGCGCCCCCCTCTCGGAGCGTCCCGCGGGCGCCGGTCTCGTTCCTTGCCGGTGGATGCGTCTCTCGCGGAGACCGAACGGATCACGGTCGGCGCAAACGGCTCAGCGTGACCGGCTGGGACGTCCGCCAGTGGACTTCATTCAAAATCAGCCCGTGACCGGGGCCTCGAACGGGCAACCTCTCTCGGGCAAAGCGCGCCAAACGCTCAGCGCATCCCACGCGCCGCCATCTCCTCCGGGGCCTGCTCGGCCGCATTCTGGCGTGCGATGAGCGCCATCAGGTCGACCGGCCGATAGTCGCACGCGTCCGCACCCACGTCGCAGGAACGGCTCGTGTCCGGCAGGCAGGCATGGGTATGTCCGTAGAGATGGCGCGTTTCCCGCCAGAACCCCGGCCAGGACCGGTGGGGGTAGTGCGACAGGAAGAGCCGCCAGGCTCGCCCTTCGGGGTCGTGCACGCTGATCCGGGCATTTTCCATGGGCGGCTCGGCCCAGGGCAGATCGAGTACGCGATTGGTGTCGTGGTTGCCGCGCACCAGCCGTTTGATGCCGTTGAGGCGGGCAAACACCGCCGCACATTGCGCGCGGCTCGCGCCCGCTGCGAAATCGCCGAGATGCCAGACCTCGTCGCTTTCGCGGACAACCGCGTTCCAGCGGGCGATCAGAGCCTCATCGTGGCCCTCGATCGACCCGAAGGCCTGGCGCCGCCTCTGTACGAGGGGCGCATCCCCGAAATGCGTATCTGCCGTGAAGAACGTCGTCATGCACCCTTCGGTATCAATCCGTCTTTGGAGCACGGAGATCGGCTCGCGCGCCGTCGACCACCGAAATGGCATGGCTCCGGCAGCGCTCAATCGGGCGCGATGTCGCTTGCTCTGCGCGACCCATTCGCGCTCAACGGCCTTCGATCGACCGGACCGCGATCGAAGGACTTGCGGCTACCCGCCGCGTGCCGGAACTCCCATCCGCCGCAATCCTTTCCTCGATACAGAACATGAATGGATCGGGGTCGTTTTCATGCGTTATACTTTGCTCGGACTTGGTGCACTCGCGGCCATGATCCTCCCGGACGCGGCCCTGGCCCAGAGCAAGCCCCTGCCGCCGCCCTCGAGCGATGTCATGCCCCCCGTCCAGCTCACGATCATCATGGACGGCGATAAGCCCGTCTGTGCGCCCGCCGAACTGAAATTGCCGGCCAACACGAATGTGGAACTCCACATCGTGAGCCAGGCTGCGGAACCCGTGACCATCACGGCGCCGGGACAATTCGAGAATGCCAACGTCCTGCATGCCGATGGCGATCTCGTCCACGTCGCCAGCGAAAAGGGGTATCTCGTCAAGCAGAACGGCAAGGGGGTCCTGCGCATCCGAACCCTGAAGGAAGGCCAGGAAACCTACGCCTGCACGAGCAACCGCAACCAGAAAGCTCCCTTCGAAGGCAAGCTGGTGCTGACGGCGCCCGCGGGCTAGCCCCTCCGGAGGCAGCGGTTCGTCTCCAATCCCTCGCGGCCGCCGATACGACAGCCCGGGGGCGTGCCGAGCGCTTCCCGCGACGACCCTCGTCGTCGGGTCCGGGTTTCGACAGGGCCGTCTCGCCGGCCCCGATCTGCCAATCAGGAATCCGCCGCGATCTCGAACTCCATGCCCCGGCCCGGCCCCTGATCGGCATAGTCGACGAGGATGTAGCCGCGTTCCCGCAGGGCCGCGTCGAGGATTTCGCGGTGCTTGCGGAACGTCTGGCCGATCGCGAGCGGTGTCAGGCGCGGGTTCCCCTGGCGAAGTGGATCGACGCCGATGTTCAGGGGCGCTCCTTCGCGGTCGGCGATCCGGATCAGGGCGGACGCGAGGTCGGAGGCCTTCGTCTCTGCCGCGGATCTCGCCTTGAAGGCCATTGTCGAATCCTTTCCTTGCTGCCGCGCGCAGGTGAATGGGGCGACCCGGCACGCTCCGATCAGGAACGCGGCATTCCCATCGATCGTGTTCCTCGTTTGTTCTAACAGGCCAGCGGCCGGGATGCACGGGGAAAGGACCGAGTTCGGCAGAGCTTCCTCCACAGCGGGTGCCAGGGGCGATTGAAAGACGGGAACGCTGGCATCCAGCACGTGCAGTCATGAGCTATCATCACGAAGTCGTGCGCGCGGGCTATGCTTTTAACCCAGGACATAAGCCTCGTCTGATCTTTCCAGTCGGGAAGCAGAGGTAACGTATCGTTCATTGCGGCTCTTGACGAAGACATAAGGCCTTCGTCGCTAGAAGCTGCGCATGATGCTCACCCTGATTACGCTTCTGGAGAGCCAGGCGGTCGTCTCCGTGCTGGCCGCAGCGACGATCTGCACCCTGAGTGCCTGGCTGACGGTGCACCTGCTGCGCAAGGCCGAGGCCGCTCCGGCGAACCGCCGTGTCCGCTGGCTGACCGGCACGGCACTCGCGGCGGGCCTCGGGGTCTGGACGACGCATTTCATGGGAATGCTCGGATATCGGACCGACGTCATCCTGGGCTATCACTACGGCACGACCGTCATGTCCGCCGTCATCGCCGTGATCGCGGTCGGCGTGCCCTTCGCGCTCTCGGCCCTGCCGAGGAGCCGCCTGTCCCGGGGCCTCCTCGGTGCCATGTCGGGGCTCGGCATCGGTGCAATGCACATCACCGGCATGTCCGCTCTGGAGGGGTGCCTGCAGAGCCAATCCGAGACGGCCAATGCCCTGGCCTACCTCCTGGGGGCGGTGGCGATGGCCGTCGTCCGCCTCCTTCCCGGGCGACGTCCCTTCGATGCCCTCGCCTGTGCGCTCATCGTCCTGGCGGTGTGCGGGACGCACTTCACTTCCCTGGCGGGGACGACCGTGGAGGGGCAGCGTACCGGCGATCTCGGCGCCAACATTCAGGTCGCACTGAGCATCCTCACCGCCTCCGGCGCCACGATCCTCATCACCGGCGCCTTCATCGCCCTGGCCGCGACCCGACGCTTCGAGGCGCAGGAGCAGGCGCACCTCAACGTCCTGGCGACGGCCCTTCAGAACATGTCCAACGGCATCCTGAAGATCTCGTCCGGCGGGACGATCCAACTCTACAACCAGCGCCTCCTCGGCCTGCTCGGTCTCAGACCCGGCGACATGCACCTCGGAATGCACCTCGACGCCTTTCTCACGGCTACGGGCAAGGCCAACGGTTGGGATGCCGAGCGTATCGCCCGGACGGTGAGGAATCACTGGCTCTGGATGGCCAAGGGCGAGGAGACCTGCATCGAGCACGTCTTCGACGACGGCCGAATCCTGTCGATCGCCTGCCAGCCCGTCGCCGACGGCGCCGTCCTGACCTACGACGACGTGACCCGGGACCGGCGCGCCCAGGAGGAAATTTCGCAACTCGCCTATCACGACCCTCTGACGGGCCTGTGCAACAGGCGCGCGCTCAACGAGCGGATGCAGGCCGATCATCACGCCGGAGCCCAAACCACCCTGCTGCTGGTCGATCTCGACCGGTTCAAGTTCGTCAACGACACGTTCGGGCACGCGGTCGGGGACCAGCTTCTCGTCGCAGTGGCGGCCCGGCTGCGCACACTCATCGGCGCGCAGGGATTCATCGCGCGGCATGGCGGCGACGAACTCGCGATCCTGACACCGGGCGATGTGGAATCCGCCAAGGCTCTGGCGGACCGGATCGTGGCGGAGATCGAGAAGCCCTATCCGCTGGAGAGCGTGACCGTGGTCGTCGGCTGCAGCATCGGCGTGTGCAGCGTCGACGTCAGCACCAGCCCGAGCGACCTGATGCAGCGGGCCGACATCGCACTCTATGAGGCCAAGCGCCGTGGACGCGGGCTGGCGGTCGGCTATCGGCCCGGCATGATCGAGGCCATCGCCGAGCGCGGTCACCTCGAGACCGACCTCCGCGGCGCGCTGGCCGAGCAGCAGTTCCACCTCGTCTACCAGCCGATCATGTCGCTCACGAACGACCGGATCGTCTCATGCGAGGCGCTGATCCGCTGGAACCACCCGCACCGCGGCGCGGTCTCTCCGGACGAGTTCATCCCTCTCGCCGAGGAGAACGGCCTGATCGTCCCGATCGGACGGTGGGTGCTGGAGCAGGCCTGCCGGGAGGCCGCCGGCTGGCCGCCCGAGCGGCATCTGGCCGTGAACGTCTCCGCGGTGCAGCTCCGTTCGCCCCTGCTGCTCTCGCACGTCACCGAAGCCCTCGCGCGGAGCGGGTTGCCGGCGAGCCGCCTCGAACTCGAACTGACAGAGACGGCCCTCGTCGAGGACGGGCCGCAGATCGCCCATACCCTGCAAGCCCTTCGCCGTCTCGGCATCAGGATCGCGATGGACGATTTCGGGACGGGCTACTCCTCCCTGGCCCACCTGCGCGACCTTCCCCTCGATCGGATCAAGATCGATCGCAGCTTCGTCGCCGCGGCCCTGAACGACCGCCAATCCCTGGCGGTCATCAAGGCGGTGACGCAGATGGGCCGGGACATGAACATCCCGACGCTGGCGGAGGGCGTGGAAAGTCGGGAGCAACTCGACCTTCTGCGTACGATCGGCTGCGACGCGGTCCAGGGCTACCTGATCGGCCGTCCCGCCCGCCCCCGACAGGAGAATAGTCCGGAGGCCGGCAATCGGGCCGCCTGACTGCTCCGGGCCGCGCCGCCGTCTCCTTGGCAGAGCGGATTATGGGAAACGGCGGGCTGGATGCGGCTTTCGGCGCAGCCGTCCTGAGAACCCGGCGGCACGCATGAGCACTGTATCGGGGGCGGATGGCGCCACCCCGGGGTGAGAATGTTAACCCAGTTCGGGTCATCGGAAGTGGGGCAGCGAGCGCAGGGCACCCTCCGGGATCGTCACGCGCTCCGAGGGGCATCCTTCGCGGGTTCCAGGTAATTCGATGCGGAATGATCCACGGCTGTACAGTCTTCCCCGCTGGGGCGTGACCCGGTGGCTGACCGATGCGGGCCGCGACGTACCGGAGGAGATCCGCACCGCCCTGATCGGGAGCCTGTTCGGTACGCTTCCAATCTTCGCCGGCGGCGTCCTGAACACCCTCTCGGTCTCGACGCTCGTCGCCTGCCGGAATCCACAGCCGCAGTTCCTGATCTGGTGCGTCCTCGAGTTCGGTATCTGCCTCGCCCGTCTCCTGGTGCTCATGGTCGCGCAGCGGGCTGCCGTCGCCGGCCGCAGGACGCCCACGGACCTCTACATCCTGCTCGGCCTCGCCTGGGCCGCGAGCGTCGGCTACGGAACCTTCATCAGCCTCGTCAGCGGGGATTGGGTCGTCGCGACCCTGGCGTGCCTCTCCGCAGCGGCGATGGTCGGGGGCATCTCGTTCCGGAACTTCGGAGCGCCGCGGCTGGCGGGCGCGATGATCGTCCTGACGCTCGGCTCCTGCTGTCTCGCCGCGCCCTTCACGGGCGAGCCGCTCCTCTTCATCACCTTCCTGCAGATCCCGTTCTACCTCGCCAGCATGAGCGCGGCCGGATTCCGTCTGAACCGGATGCTGGTCGCCACCATGCAGGCCGAGCGCGACCAGGCGTTCCGGGCCCAGCACGACAGCCTGACCGGCCTGCTGAACCGGGCCGGCCTCGCGGAAGCGATCATCGCACGGCGCGACGGGCTCGCCGCCCTCCTGTATCTCGACCTCGATGGCTTCAAGGCCATCAACGACACCCACGGCCACGGCACGGGCGACCAGTTGCTCCAGGCGGTCGCGGAGCGCCTTCGGAAGAGCGCGAGGCCGCAGGATGCGGTCGCGCGCATCGGAGGCGACGAGTTCGTCGTCCTCACCGACGTGCTGGCCCCCACGGCGCTGCTCGCCTTCAGCGAGCGGATCGTCGCCGGGATCTCCGTCCCCTTCACCCTGGAGTCCGACCGGACGGTGACGGTGGGCGTCAGCATCGGCATCGCCCTGGCTCCCGAGCATGGCACCGATCTGGCGGGCCTGCTCTCCGCCGCCGACGAAGCCCTCTATGCCGCCAAGGCCCTGGGGAAGAGCCGGAGCGCCCTCGCGTCGGTCCGCGCGGCGGCCTGAGCCGCACCGGGCGACAGCGGGAGCCTTCCACACACGCAGGCGGCCTGGAAGCGCGACCGAGATCCGGGGCGGTCCCGGGATCAGGCCCGCCGGGGCCTCCGGCCGAGCGGAGGCAAACCGCATCGACCGACCGGCCCGAACCCAATGGGGCGACCCGCCGCCGGGTCCGAGGCCGCCGTCCCTCCTATTCCGCCGCGGCGATCGCGCGGGAGGCCGCCGGCCGCGTGAGCGCGAAGAAGGCGAGGGCGGCGGCGAAGATCACGGCGCCGAAGGCCGCGGCGGTCCCGAGCACGACGCCGAAGCCGCCGCGGTCGTGCAGCAGGCCGATGATCGGCACCACGAATCCGCTGACGGTGAAGCCGAGGAAGTAGCGCACACTGTAGGCCCTGGCACGGTAGAGCGGCGGCACGTAGCGGGCCACCATCGCGTCGTTGATGACGACCTGCCCGTAGAGCGCCGCCATGGTCAGCACCAGTCCGGCGAGGAGGGGGACGCCGGTGCTCAGCGCCGCGAGGGCGAGGCCGAGCGGTTGGAGGGCGGACAGGCCGAGGAAGAGCGCCGGCAGGCTGAAGCGGTCGATGAGGCGGCCCATCAGCAGCTGCGTCAGGGCTCCGAAGACGAAGACGAGGGTGGCCACCGAGCCGATCAGCAGGAGGGGCAGGCCGTCGCCGACACGCTCGTCCACCACCTTGGGCAGGGCGATCGTGGTGATGTTGAAGGTCATCCCGCCCGCTACGATCGCGACGGCGAAGACCACGAGCAGGGGAATCGGGCGTGCCACTGGGACGATGGGCTTGGCTCCCGCCTTGCCCTGCGATCCGGCGCCGTCGCCGGGTACGAGGGCCAGGAACGCCGCGCCGCAGGCGAGGCAGAACAGGCCCGGCACGATGAAGGCCGCCTGCCACCCGAACGCGGTGGCGAGGAGCGCCGTCACGCCCGAGGCGGTGGCGGCGCCGAGATTCCCCCAGACGCCGTTCACGCCGAGATCGCGCCCGAGGCGGTGCGCATGGGTCACCAGCATGGTCGAACCGACGGGATGGTAGATCGCGGAGGCGAGCCCGAGCACGCAGAGCCACACCATGAACGCCGTCGGGCTGCGCGCGCTCGCCACCCCGAGGCAGGACAGGCCGTAGCCGAGGAAGAACACCGCCAGCAGGGTCCGGCGCCCGAACCGGTCGGCGAGCCAGCCCATCGGCAGGGCGCAGAGGCCGAAGGCCACGAAGGCGCCGGTGGCGAGCCTGATCAGTTCGCCGTAGCCGAGGCCGGTCTGGGCCGCGATCGCGATCACGGCCGTGGGGTAGATCAGCAGGACGAAGTGATCGAGCGCGTGTGCCACGTTGACGAAGCGCAGGGTGCGGCGGGACAGGGTCTCGGCGTCCATCGGTCGGGGATCTCCTCTGGCGGGCTCCTGCTCGGATTCCCGCCCCGGCCGCCCTCTGGGGGGCTTGTCTCCCGTCTACCTGACCCGTTGAATGGTGTCGGGCCGAAGATGTACGCAATCGGGCCAGGGGAGGGGCCATGCGTTCGATCCGCGCCGAGGACTACCAAGATGTCCCACGGGCCGTCGCGGTGATGCCCAAGACCTTCGCGGCCGGCAGCAGCACGGACCGGCATCACCATCCGCGGGCGCAGCTGCTCTACGCCACCGCAGGGCTGATGATGGCGACCGCCGAGGACGGGACCTGGGTCGTGCCGGAGGGCCATGCCCTATGGATCCCGCCGGGCCTGCCGCACGCGGTCGTCATGCACGGACATGCGGCGATGTGCTCGGCCTACCTCGCCGTGGAGGCGATCGCGGGCTTTCCCCCTCGGGCCCGGGTGATCGAGGTCTCGGCCCTGCTCGCTGCGGCGCTGGCCGCCCTGACGCACGAGCCCGTTCTCTATGACGAGGCCGGCCGCGGCGGCCACCTGGCGGCGCTCATCCTCGATGAGATCGGGCGCGCCGCCGAGACGCGCCTGACCCTTCCCCTGCCGCGCGACCCCCGCCTCCGCCGGGTCTGCCTCGGCTTGATCGACGATCCCGCCCGGGCGTTCGACCTCGACGCCTGGGCCGAGCGGGGCGGTCTGAGCCGCCGGACGCTGACGCGGGGCTTTCGGCGGGAAACGGGTCTCACCTTCGGCCAGTGGCGGGCACGGGCCCGCGTCGTGCGCGCCCTGGCGCTCACCGCGGATGGCCGAACCCCGCGTCAGGTCGCGGCCTCCGTGGGGTACCGAAGCCTCCAGGCCTTGCGCGGCAGGACCGAGGCCTTGGTCGGCGGCGTGCGGGAAGTCTGACGAGGCCGTCTGCCGTGGACGATGCGTCCGAGGTCGGCAGGCGATGGCAACGAAAAACCCGCCCGGCAGCGCCGGGCGGGTTTCCTGACAGTTCCGTCGAAGTCAGGCGATCAGCAATCGTCACCCTTCTTGCCGAGATCCTGGTTGGCGCCGGCATTGTTCATGGCACCCACGGTCCCGGGGGAGGCGGGCTGCTGGCCGCCCGCGAGGTTCTTGCTGGACGTTCCGACCCCGCCGCCCTGATCGTTCTTGGCGTCCGAACCGGGCTTGTCGCCGACCATCTGGTTGGCACCCACGTTGTTCATCGCGCCCACCGTTCCGGGCGAGGCGGGCTGCTGGCCGCCGGCGAGGTTCTTGCTGCCCTGATCGACCGCGGAACTCTTGTCGTTCGAAGCCTGCTGCCCGGGGCTGTTGCCCTTCGTCGAGCCCGTGTTGCAGGGGGCGGCGAGGGCAGTCCCAGCCGTGAGCGCGAAAATGGCGGCAGCGCCGGCAATCGTCGAGAGTTTCACTTGGCGTTCCTCCAGAGATGATATCGGGAAGTATAATTCTGCTCTGGAAATTCGGTTCCCACCCCTTTGGATGGTTCGGCAACCGGATTTGCCGAGATATCGCCAACCGATCGGCCGGAATGTCCCACCGGCCGGGCTGCCCTGCGAAGACGAACCGCTCTCGCCGGTCGGTTTGCCGTCACTGCGCGATCTCGCTTCGAAAACACCGGATCCCGAGACCCGGGTCCCTGCAGCCCTGTCGCGGTCGAGGCCTGGACCCGCCGCGACAGGGCTTGGGTTCGGCAGAACGTCCGGGATCAGCCGAAGATGCCGTCGTTGAGGACGGGGCGGTTCTCCACGAGGCCGAACTGCAGGTAATGCTGCATCGGATCGTAGCCGGCCTGGGCCACGTCCGGGTTGGCCTTCAGGTAGGCCTTGGTGTCGAAGTCGGCCGCCGGATCACGCCCTTCCCGGATACCGAAGGTCTCGTAGTGGTTGAGCGGGTTCATGCCGGCCTGGGCGACGTCGGCATAGGCCGCCAGGTAGCCCTTGGTGTCGAAGATCGCGTTGGGGTCGCGGCCCTCCTTCCAGCCCAGGGCGTCGAAGTGCTGGCGGGCGAAGGCGAAGGTGTCGCCCCCCGCCCGCGAGGCGGCCGCGGCCACGTCCGCGTTGGCGAGCAGGTAGTACGCCGCGTCGAAGCCGCCCTTGATGTCGATGGGCCGGCCCACCGCCGCGAAGGTCGACCGCCCCTCCGACTGGCCGAACTCGAGGTAGTGCGCCAGCGGGTTGGCCCCGGCGGCCTTCACGTCGGGATTGCGGGCGAGATAGAACTCGTTGTCGAAGGCGGCACCGGGATCGCGGCCCTCCTTCCAGCCGGTGAGCGCGTACTGCGTCAGCGGATTGGCTCCGGAGGCGGCGACATCCGGGTTGGCGGCGAGATAGCCCTTGGTCGAGAAGAACGCGTTCGGGTCGCGGCCTTCCCGAGCGCCGAACTGGGCATAGTGATCGTCGGCGTCCAGGCCCGAGGCCAGCACATCCTTGTACCGGGCGAGGTAGTACAGGTCGTTCACCAGCGGGTTGGCGTCGTTGAGGACGATGGTGGTGTCCGAGAACAGGATGCGCTCGAAGCCCCCGATCGTGTCGCGGCCCTCCGGTCCGGTGACGATGGTGAGGTTGCCGTCCTGCGTCACCTGCGCGTCGGCGAGGCGGGACTGGAAGATCAGGGCGTCGTTGCCGACCGCGCCGGCGATGCCGCCGCCGGTCAGGATGTCGTCGCCGAGGCTGTTGACGATGATGTCGTCCCCGGCACCGCCGGCCAGCACGTCGCTGAAGGGCGTGCCCTGGAGGGTGTCCGAGCCCTCCGTGCCGTTCTTGGCGAGTCCCCGCTGGAATACGGTGTCGGCGCGGGCAGCGAGGTTCTGGATGCGCGGGTCACCGGCCGGTCCGGTATCGGCGGTGCCGTAGGGTGTGACGGCATGGAACGCCTTCAGGTACTCGGCGAGGGCGTCCTGCTCGGAGCCCTTGACCGCGAAGGTCTCGGTATCGGGCAGGGAGATTGGGGTGGCGTCGCGCAGAGCGATCTTGTTCTCGCCATAGGCCGGGAAGGGATAATTGTCGCCGCCGAGACCCGGCGCCGAGGCGGTTCCGGTGGCGAGGAAGTCGAGGGTCACGACCTTGATGGCGCGCCCCGCATCGCCCACGATCTGGCCGTTCTGAACCAATGTGTCGAGGACGCGGCCGTCGGCATCGATGATCGCCGCGTTGACGATGCGCTGGCCCTCGCGGGTGACGTTGCCGTTCGTGTCGAGGGTCTGGGCCTGTTTCGTCGCGTCGAAGCTGTAGGAGATCCCACCGACCTGGGCGAACTGGCCCGGGGTCGCCCCCGGCGCCACCGCGGCGACGCCATGCTCGAGGATGCGTTCGAGCTCGGCGGCCGTGACGGTGGTGATCGCGAGGTTGTTGTTGAAGCGCAGTGAGTTGGTGACGTCGAGCTGCGAGATGTCGCCGGCCTGCTTGCCGGCCGAGGGATTGGCCGCCGGGGGCAGTTCCGCGGTGGTCCCGCCCGTGGTCGAGAAGGAGCCGATCGAGTCGCGGATGCCGCCGCCGTTCTTGATCGAGACCGTGACGCCGGCATCGAACTGCTTAGCATACCAGAGATTCGCGTCCGACGAGAGGTCGCCGAGATTGGTCTCCTCGGTGCGGACCTCGCCGCGCCGGCCCTCCAGGTAGACGCTGGTGCGGCCGAGGATGTTGCCGTCCTGCTGGCGGATCACGTCGGCGATGCCGGCCGTCTCCTGGACGCCGTCGTTGTCGGCGTCGAGACCCTCGATCACCTCGCGGACGAGGAAGCCCTTGGCTCCGGGGGTGAAGGCGGCGGCCGTCGAGCCGTAGAGCACGGCCACGCTGGCGTCGTCCACCGCCACGGCGCCGCTGGTGGCCGTGTTCACCGAGTTCCGAATGATGTTGCCCTGCTCGTCGAAGGTGACGGTGAGACGGCCCACGTAGGAATACTCGGAGGCGGTGTTCACCAGGGCGAGGGTCTGGCCGCTGGCATTGGTGAAGAATTGCGGATAGCCGCCGGCGGCCGTGTCGCCGGGAAGCAGCCGGTCGTCGCCATCCGCCAGCAGGGTGTGCGAGCCGCCGCCGATGAGCACGTCGACGTTGCGCAGAAGCGGCGCCAGGGCCTGCTCGTTGGCGAGCTGCTGCAGGTGGGTGCCGACGATGACCTTGTTCACGTCCGGATTGGCCGCGAGCACCCGGTCGACCTCGGCGTTGATCTGGCGTGCCAGCAGGGCGATGTCGTCCCGGCCGGTGAAGCCGTCCAGCGTGACGTTGCCCAGCGTCGTCAGCAGGGGCTCCAGCTGGGTGGTGGCGCCCACGAAGGCGATCTTCTCGCCGTTCTCCACGAGGATGGTGGACTTGGCGATCTTGTCCGCGCCGGTGCCGGTCTGGGTCGAGGTCGGCCCGGTCTGGGCGAAGGTGGCGTTGGAGACGTTCGGGTTGACGAGGCCGGAGAGCGCCGCCTCCCGCGAGAAGGTGAGGTTGGCGGAGAGGTAGGGGAACTGGGCGCCGACCCAGGTGTCGTCGGCGTTACCCGGCATCGAGCCGAGATTGGCGCCGATGATGTTGGCGACTTCCGTGGGGCCGGAATCGAATTCGTGGTTGCCGAACACCGCCGCCTGGACGCCGATGATGTTCTGAATCGTGACGTCGGCCCGGCCGACGGAGGCCGCGAGCTTGGTGTAGGCGGCCGAGCCCGTGAGACCGTAGAGCTGGTTGTAGACGCCGTTATAGGTCGCGGCGAGTTGCGGATCGGCCCCCGCGATGAAGAACGGGCCGGGGATCCAGCCGTCCCCGGTGGAGAGAGTGATCGAGTTCGGGGTCGCATCCTCGAGCTTGTCGACGATGGCGGCGAAGTTCGCCGCGCGCTGCGTGGCGAGGAGGCCGGCCTCCCAGTCGGAGGCGTGCAGGATCTGGAGCGTGTAGGTCATGGCCGGCGGGGTCTCCGTCGTGAAGTCGAGTTGGTCCTGGGGGATGCCGGCGAAGGCGTTGCCGGCGGTATCGAGGAGGGCGCCCGCCGGGACGATCACGTCGTAGGCGGTGCCGGCCTTGAGATCGGCGCCCGGGTCGATCGTCACCGTGGCGCCGCTGATCGAGACCTGGGAGGTGTCGCCGACCGCGATGGCGCGGGTGTCGCCGGACCCGTCGGTGATCGTGATCGTGCCGGTGCCGGCCTTCACCGCCTCGCTGAGCGTCAGGACGATGTTGGCGCCCACCGCGACCTTGAGGGCATCGTCCGCCGGCGTCGCGGAGACGAGGCGCGGCGCGGTCTGGTCGAGCTTGAGGCCGACCAGGATCGGATCGTGGTCGGATTCGCGGGCGGGGACGAGCCCGTCGAAATAGCTGGCGGAGCGGCCGAAATCGAGGTTGTAGTCGATGGCGTCCGCCTCGTCGGCGTTGATGTGCCACTCGGTGACGCCGGTGACCTGGCGGTTCAGGCTGGCATTGGCCAACGCGTGGTCGAGGGCGCCGTAGGCCCCGTCGAAGACGTAGGAATAGGGGTCGGCGAGGCGGTCCTCGGCGAGGTTGGTGAAGCCGCCGACCTTGAGGATGTCGAGGGCGTCTTCCTTGATGTAGGCGTTGAAGTCGCCGAGCAGCACGACATCGCCGTCCGGCGTTCCCGTCGGCTTGAGGGCGAGCCATTTCGTGAGGGCCGTGGCGGCGAGTTCGCGCTGCTGCTGCCAGCCGCCCTGGCCGTCGCCCTGGTCGGAATCGGCTCCGGTGCCGGCGCCGCTCTTCGACTTCAGGTGATTGATGACCGCCGTGAAGTCCTCGCCGGTGGCGGTCTCGCGGAAGGTCACCGCCAGGGCGGCGCGGCTGGTGTTGGCGCCGTTGAAGATATGGCCGATCGTGCTCTGCTGGAGCAGGGCGGGATCGAAGGCCTGGACGTCCGTATCGTCGAGCTTCTCGAGGGTGGTGTTCGGCGCCAGCGAGACCTTGCTCGGCTTGTAGACGAAGCCCACCGCGATGGCGTCGCCGCCGAGGAACTGGCCCTTGTCGAGCTGGGCACCCGGCCGGACCCAATCGTAGGTGCCGGCGCCCGCGCGGGCATTGAGCTGCCCGACGAGGTATTCCAGCGCGTTGCCGGGATTGCCGGGCTGGAACTGGTTCTCCAGTTCGGTGAGGCCGAACACGTCGGCCCCGGAGGCGATCACCGTGGCGACGAGCTTGGCTGTCTGGCGGTCGAACTCGGCGGCAGTGTTGGCGCCGCGCGGGTCGAGGCCGATGGCGGTCTTCACGCCCGTGGCGGAGCCGTCGCTGTCGAGGGTGCGAAAGTAGTTCAGCACGTTGAGGCTGCCGACCTTCAGGCTGCCGCCGACATCGTCGGGGGCGGCCGGACGCGCATTGGTCCTGGCGAAGCTGTTGTCGCCGTCGTCGATCGCGCGGACCCGGTAGGCATTGGCGGGGCCGTAGCCGAGCACGCCCGTGAGGCTCGTCACCGTGTCACCCATCCGGGGGGCGGTGGCGGTGGCATAGGCTGGGCCGAACCCGTCGAGGCGATCGACCGGCTGATTCTGGACGTTGAGCCCGTCGTCGTAGGTGATCGAGCGGGACGCGACCTGCGCGAGATACGCCGCGTAGGCAGCGGCGTTCGGCTCGAATTCGTTGGTGAAGGTCTCCGGGCGCCCGCCGGCCGCGAGGCGGATCTCGTTGAAGCGGTCGAGGTTGAACTGCTCGGTGATGGTCAGCGCCTGACCGAACCGGACGAGCATGCCCTCGTAGCGCTCAAGGTCGGGTTGCGCCGTGGTGCCGGCGCCGATCGTGGCGGCGGCGGGCAGGTCGACCACCGTCGCGGCGGCCTTCAGGGCGGCGACCGAGATCGCTCCGGCCTGGACGACCTGGATCTGCCTGGCGTCGGTGACCATGATCTGGGTTTCGCCGCCGAACTCGCCGACGGTCCCGGTGACCCGGACGCGGTCGCCCTCCTGCAGGTCCTTCAGCAGGTTGCCCGCGCCCTCGTAAACGAACACCCCCTCGGAGGTCAGCGGGCTGCCGTCCGCGTCCGTGGCTTCCTCCTGCAGGTAGAACCCGCCGAGGTTGCGCTTGGCGTCGCCGTCGCCGGTCTGGAAGTCGCCGACGACGATGGCCTCCACCGTGACGGTGCGGCCGGCGAGGGGGCTCGCGGTCCCGGCGCCCTGGATGGCGGAGATCAGGGTGACGTCGTCGTTGAGGAGGGTGCCGGTGGCCACCGTTCCGCTCCCGGCGAGCGCCGCCGTCACGCCGCTCTGACCGGCGCTGGCGCTCTTGAGCGTGACGGTGAAGCCCTCGGCGGCCTCGGGCAGCGCATCGCCCTGGACCGTGACGGTGACGACGGCCGAGGCCGCGCCCGCCGGGATGGTGCCGGCGATGGTCGCCGGCAGGGTGGGACCGCCGGCGAAATCCGCGCCATCCGCCCCCGCACCGGTGAGTTCCGCCGTGAAGGCGAGGCTGCCCAGCGTGCCGCCCGTGCGCTCCACCGTGAAGGCGAAGGTGGTGGTGCCGGCATCGCCCTCGGCCTTGGCCAGGGCGAGGGAGCCCGGCTGGAAGGCGAGGGTCTGGGTAAAGCCCTGGGTCAGGGCGGCGTAGAGGGTGGCCCCTCCGCCGGCCTCGTTGGCGGTGACGAGGAGCGGCGTGCCGGTGGGGTTGCGGTCGGCGGCGATGAAGGTCAGCACCTCCGGACCGAGATCGGCCGAGACGCCCGCCAGGGGTGGCACGTACGAAACATAGGAAGCCGTCTCGGGGGTGGTGACGTCGTAGACGATCACGCCGCTCTGGCGCTCCAGGCCGACGAAGGCGTAGGTGCGGCCGTTGACGGTGCCGATGGTGACGCCCTCGGGCTCGGGGCCCTTGTTGTCGGAGCGGTCGTCGGGCGTGTTGGCCACGACCTGGTCGTTGTTGAAGCGCTGCGGGTCGAGGTTCGCGAAGATCTTCTCGAACTCGCCACCGGTCTCGCGCACCTTGGTCAGCCCGCCGTCGGCCTCCTGACGGAAGATCGAGATGCTGCGGCCGCCGAGGGTGTTGAGCTGGTCGATCACGCCGTCGTTGTCGGTGTCGCCCGTGCGCAGCAGGACGTTGAGGCGGGCATAGGCCGGGTCGGCTTTCAGCACCTGCAGCGCCGGGGTGAGGCGGCTGTTGGCGATGCTGGAGAGGCGGGCCACGTCCGCCAAATCGTCGGCGCCGCCGATGACGCGCTGGTCGCCCTCGTTGGCGGTGACGACGTAGGTCACGCCGTTCACGGCGAAGCTCGCCGCGGCGTCGGGCTGGAGCAGGCCGTAGATCGGCGCGGCGGCGGGCGTGTTGGCGATGCGGATCGAGGCCGTGCCGCCCACGCCGTCGCGGTCGGAGGCGTCGAACTCGTTGCCGGACAGCGAATGGTTAACGGAGCCGAGCGGCTGGATCGCGATCGGGGCGGTGCCGGGATTGGCCAGGTCGATCACCGCGATCCCGTTGACCTCCTGCAGGGTCACGTAGGCGAAGCGGTTGTCGGGGGAGAGGGCGATGTATTCGGGCTCGATGTCGGCGGCCGCACTCTTGCCCGGGGTGATCGCGAGCCCCTTGGCGCGCAGGACCGCCTCGCTGCCGTCGAGGGCCTCGAAGCCCACGGTGGCGCTGACGCCGGCATTGGCCGCGCCGCCGGAGAGATTGAGGATCGAGACGCTGCCGACGGGGTTGATGGCGCCCGTGAACTGCTCGCCCTCGTTGGCGACGAGGAGCTTCGTACCGTCGCCGGTGAAGACGATCTGATCGGGCCCGACGCCGACCGTCACAGACTTCAGCAGGGTACCGGCCCGGTCGAACAGGGCGACGCGGCCGGGCTGGTCGCCGGAGACGTTGGCGTACGCCACCGCGACGACGCCGTTGGAGACCGCCACCGAATTCACCGAACCGTACTGGTCGAGGCCGGCGAGCCGGATCTCGCCGGACTTCGCCAGGGTGCCGTCGGCGCCGAGGGCGACGATCTCGATCCGGTTCTCGTTGGTGTTCTGGATATAGAGGCTGCCGGTGGTGCGGTCATAGGCCACCACCTCGGCATTGGCCGCGGCGGCGGTGGCCGGGTCGTTGGTGGTGGCGTAGCTGCCCAGGCGCACGAGCTGAAGGGCGCCGATGGGGGAGGGGGGAGTCGTCGCGGTCGCCCCCTGGAAGCCCTGGAGCGAGGCCGCCGCATCGAACACCGCGACGCCGTTGATCACGGTGGCGGCGTCGTCGTTGACGATGGTCCCGACCGCCGCGCCGTCGGCGACGGCGGCGCCGACGACGTTGGTCACCCGCAGCGCGAAGGTCTCGCCGGCCTCGAAGAACCGGTCTCCGATCACCGGCACGGTGATCGTGGCGGACGTGGCACCGGCCGCGATGGTCTGTCCGGTCAGGGCCCTGGCGACGTAGTCGGAGCCGGCCTGGGCGGTGCCGTCGGCGGTGGCGAGGTCGAAGGTCACGCCGCCGGCCGGGGCGGGGGCGTCGAGCGAAACCGTGAAGGTCAGGCTGGCCGTGCCCGCCTGGCCCTCGATCACCTGCGCATCGGCGATCGACAGGGCCGGCAGGCTGACGGCCGCGCTCAGGCTCGACACCGCGATGTCGTCGATCCCGATCCACTCGTCGTTGCCGACGGCGTTGGTGGTGAGGATGCGGACCTGGAGACTTGCCGCGCCATCGGCGTCGGCCGGCAGGGTGAGGCTGACGGGGGTCACCTGCGAGGCGCTGCCCTGGGTGGCGGCATCGGCCACGAACCCGGCTGGCAGGTTCTTCCAGGCCCCGATGTCGGTCCGATACTGGACGGCGATGGGCTGCACGGCGTTGTCGGCCGAATCGTCGATGTCGCGGGCGTTGAAGGCCACCGTCACGTTCCGGCGCCCGGTGGCATCGAGGGAGATGACGAGATTCGGCGCATCCGCCGTGCCCGAGCCCTGCAGGGCGACGGTCGGGTCGGGGAGCGCGAACTCGGCGACGCCGCCGGAGCCCAGCGTGCCGGGATTGGTCTGGTTGGCGACCACGTCCACGTCGTTCGGCAGCGCCGAATCGCCGGTCACGACCTGCGGATCGGCGCCCGTGCCGGTGGTCAGATCCTGGCCCAGGTACCCGACGATGGCTGGCACCCGGGTCCAGTCGTCGTTCGTCGTGATCGCGCCGGTATCCGTCCAGTCCTGGAGCAGGGAACCGTTCGCGAGGACGTGCGGCGTCGTGTTCATGCGGATACTCTGCGGAGGGGACGCGTCGGCGACCGACGCCCGGTTCGCGGACCTGCACGGCCATTCGGCGGTACAGGGTGCGATCCGCCGTCCCGCTGGTCTCACAGCATCGGAAGGCAGGCCGCCCTGCCGCGTCAGGACAGATCAGGCACGGGCAGCGAATAGATCCGCCGGATGACAGATCGATGAAAACAAGCTCGCCGATCGACTTGCAGAACGATCAGGTCGCGGCAAAGTATTCTCCGTCCCGGGATTGGACTTGCTCTCAGATTTTAATCCGCCACGATCGACGTATTTTTGTATGCGCTGGGGACTGTACCGACGAGGGTGGACGCGGAGGCTGACGGGCCCGCCTCGCGGTCAGGCTGCGGTCGGGGGTGAGGATTCGGGGGCGGCCACGATCCCGGCACCACACCGCGGGTGTTCGCGCCACAGCGGGCGGCCCGCCACATCAGCGATGGCCGCGGGATGCGAGGCGCATCCGATGAAGCCGGGACACACGGATTCTGGGCGTTCGCCACGGCGCCGCTTCGGGCGGCATCGCGCGCGACGAGCACCGCCGAGACGCGTCCCATCCGCCGGCGCCTTGACGCGCTGCGGCGAAGTTCGCCACATCGGCCCGACCCGGGAGCCCTCGAATGACCGCATCGTCCTACAACCCCCCATGCGGCGGCCTGCCGCCTCAGACCGCGCTGATGACGGGCCGGGCCGTCTTCACCGAGGCCTATGCCGTCATCCCGAAGGGCGTGATGAGCGACATCGTCACCTCCGTGCTGCCGTTCTGGGAAGGCACACAGGCCTGGATGCTGGCCCGCCCGCTCTCGGGCTTCTCCGAGACCTTCGCGCAGTACCTCGTGGCGATCGCCCCCGGCGGAGGCAGCGAGCGGCCCGAGCCGGACCCGGAGGCCGAGGGGGTCCTGTTCGTGGTGGAGGGGCAGGCCCGCCTCGTCCTCGACGGCCGGACCCACGCCCTGACACCCGGCAGCTACGCCTACCTGCCGCCCGGCGCCACCTGGAGCCTGCGCAACGACGGGGCCGGACCCGCCCGGCTCCATTGGATCCGCAAGGCCTACATGCGGGTGCCGGGCATCGAGGTTCCACCGGCCTTCGTCACGCATGAATCCGCCGTCACCCCGGCGCCGATGCCCGGCACCGACGGGGCCTGGGCCACCACCCGCTTCGTCGCCTCCGACGACGTGCGCCACGACATGCACGTCAACATCGTCTCCATGCGCCCGGGCGCCTCGATCCCCTTCGAGGAGACGCATGTGATGGAGCACGGGCTGTTCGTGCTGGAGGGCAAGGCGGTCTACCGGCTCAACCGCGACTGGGTCGAGGTGGAGGCCGGCGACTTCATGTGGCTACGCGCCTACTGCCCGCAGGCCTGCTACGCCGGCGGCCCCGGCCCCTTCCGCTACCTGCTCTACAAGGACGTCAACCGGCACGCCCCGCTGGCCCCGTTCCGATGAGCGACCGCCGGATCGTCGCCGAGCCGCTGACGGCCGAGGCCTTCGCCCCCTTCGGCACGGTGATCGACAGGGCCGCCGTCGCGCCGCGCCCGATGAATGCCGGCAAGGCGCGCCGTTTCCACGACCTCGCGCAAGTGCGGGTGGCGGGCGAGGACGGGCACGTAGTGATCGGCTATGTCGAGGCCGAGCCCTACGCGCTGCCCCTCCCCGTCAGCCTCGTCGAGCGCCATCCGCTGGGGGCGCAGGCCTTCCTGCCTCTGAACGCCGCCCCCTTCCTCGTGGTGGTCTGCCCCGACGAAGGCGGCCGACCCGGCCGGCCGCGCGCCTTCGTCACCGCTCCGGGGCAGGGCGTCTGCTACGCCCTCGGCACCTGGCACGGCGTTCTGACACCGTTCGGCGCCCCCCAGGACTTCCTCGTGGTCGACCGCGGCGGTCCCGGTACGAACCTGGAGGAATACGTGTTCGAAGCGCCCTGGGAGATCCATGGGCCGGCGCGTCGCTGACGAGCGGCTCCCGCCCGGTCCGTCACCCGACCAGCACGACCGCCTTCCCGACAGAGAACGAGCGTTCGATCTCCGCGACCAGGAAGTGAGCGACATCGGCCCGGGAGATGAGGCCGTTGCGCCAGGACGATGGCGTACTGAGGATTTCGTAGCGCCCGGTCGCGGCGCCGGAAGTCAGGATCCCGGGTCGGACGAGCGTCCAGTCGAGATCGCTTCGGCGGATGCGGATTTCCTGGGCATCCTTGTCGTCATAGGCCCGGCCGAAGACCAGGCGGAACGGAATGCGCTGGAGGACGCCCATGGCGTCACGGCTGTCGCCGGCGCCGAAGCCCGTGACCGCGAGCAGGCGGCGGATGCCGGCCCTCTCCATCGCGGGTACGAGCACGTTGGTGGCCTCCGAGAACAGCGTCACCGGGCCGAGAAGGGCGCGCGTCGCAACGCCGAGAGCCTGAACCACGACGTCGATGCCCTCGAGAGCGGAGAGGACGTCCGCGGAACGAGTCGCATCGCCGGCGAACCGTTCCAGGTTCGGATCCGAAACCGGGATCTCCGCGGCGGAGCGCGCGAAGGCCCGCACCTGGTGCCGGGCGGCCAAGGCCGCCTTCACGGTCTGCAGGCCGATGCCTCGGCTGGCACCGATGACGAGGATATGGGCCATACCGGATTCCAGGGTGTGACGCGGTCGGCGGACGGAGCCGCGCCCCAGGACCATTCGGAGGGCGATCTCCGATTCGGGAAGGGCGCCCGGTCGAGACCAGGCGCCCAGGCTTCAGACCCGGACCGCCTTACCAGCGGTGGTGCCAGCCCACGTGGCGATAGCCGCCATGCCAGCCCCAGGGGCGATGATAGCCGACGTGGCGGTAGCCACCCCAGCGATGCCAGCGGGGGCCGTACCAGCCGACGCGAGGGTAGCCGTACACGATCGGACGGGCCACGATGGGGCGGTAGACGACGTTCGGGCGGCAATATCCGTAATAGCCGCGATGCCACCCGGGTCCGCACCCGTCACGAGCCTCGGCGGCACCAGCGGTGGCAGCAAGGGTACCCAACGCAAGGACGGCTGCGCCAGCAAGGTTCAGTCGCATTCGCATCTCCTCTGTTGCGATGACCCATGAACACCAGACTCATCGGAATGGTTGCGGGTCTATAGGCTGGATTTTGTAACAAAGTGTTTCAATCACCGGGTTTTGAAGGATACTCAGCTACCCGATCGAAATCGACAACAGACAAGATCTTCATGGCTGCGCGCTCAACTGGTCCTGCGCGAGGTCCAGCGCCCGGAACAGCTCACCGGCCCGGTCAGGGTCCAGAGCCCGGACCCGTCCGAGGCCCGCAGCAGGCCTTCGACGGCCACGTTCGCCAGGCCGCTGCGGATGGTGCCGACGATGCGGCCGTCCGATCCCGCTCGCCCGGAGGCATCGACACCGCTGCCGCCCGCGTCATCGACGACGCCGTTACGGATGACGATGGGATACCGGTAGGGTCCCGTGCAGCGACCGTCGTCGACGGTCGCGGTCACGGACCAGTTTCCGTCGAAGCGCGTGGCGGCTTGGGCCGCCGAGACGCCCACGACGGACAGGACCGTCGCGAGCCATCGTGAAAAGGGTCTCATGTTCTCCTCTCTGTAGGGCCGTCTCGGCGGCGGTCAGTGCTCGTCCGCGTCCCCGGCGAGGTAGCGGACCATCAGTTCACCGGTCGCCCGAACCGCATAATCTGCGGCCGTCTCGCCGGCCTGCGGCGGAACCACCTCGGTGACGGGGCGTCCGTCGAGGAGGGCGGCGAGTTCCGCGCGCGCCATCCCGGATTCGACGGCTTCGCGGACGACGCCCTCGCCGTAGGCCCGAAGGTCCGGGATGGACGGCAGGGTGGGTCGGCCGGGGGTCAGGAACGGGCTCCGGGATCGACCGGTGCCCCGGGACCGAGATCAGGGCCGATGCCGGGCTCGTCCGGGATTTCGCCCGGCAGTTCCTCGAAAGGGGCGGAGGGCTCGTCGGACCCGAGCGGGCGCTCGCCCGGATAGGGTCGCGGCGGCAGCTCGGACGGCGTGCCGCCCGGGACGGGCCCGGGCATACCGGGATAGGCCATTCGACGCTCCTCCACTGCTGTCGCGGTTTCCGCGCGATGCTCTCGAAAAGGGGGGGGTGACCTTGGGGCCGGGCCTGTGCCCGGAGCGGCACGACGCCCGGCCCTGCGGCCATGCCGGACCTGATCGGGGGGACTTACGAGGTCCGGCATAACTCTGAAGCGGTTTCGACTGCGAAGCAGTCCTGCCGTTGGCCGGCACTGGCGTCGAGATATGTGCGGCGATGCCGGGCTCAATGATGCAGATGCATCATGTCATTCAATTTTTTCCTGGTAGAAGCGGTCGCCTTTGCTTGTCGTTTTCGGGGGCCAGGAAGCCCCGGAGGGAATCCGCATCGATCAGGAGGCGCGCGTCTCGAGGACCTCCGGCTCTTAGAGCCAGCGGGCGAGGCGGCCCGCGATGACCGCGCCGATCATCGGCGCGAGCCAGAACAGCCAGAGCTGCCCCACATGCGCGCTGCCCGCGAACAGGGCCGAGCCGGTGCTGCGGGCCGGGTTGACCGAGGTGTTGGTGATCGGGATCGGGATCGGGATCAGGATTAGGTGGATCAGGACGAGCGCGAAGCCGATGGGGATGCCGGCGAACCCCACCGCCGCGCCCTTCGAGGTCGTCCCAATGATGATCATCAGGAAGCAGAACGTCGTCAGAACCTCCGCCAGCAGGCAGGCCGGCAGGGCGTCGCTGCCGGGGCTGAGGGTCCCGTACCCGTTGGCCGCGAAGGCGCCGGGCTGCCAGCCGGCCTTGCCCGAAGCGATGAGGTAGAGGATGGCCGCGCCGAGGGTCGCACCGAGGATCTGGGCGACGACGTAGGGGACCACGTGATGGTTCGCGCACCGGCCCGCGGACCACAGCCCGAGGGTCACGGCGAGATCGGCATATGCAGCGAGGTCCCTGAGCGAGGTCCGATATCCGCGCGCCTCGGCGGCGAACCGGGCTCGGGGCCTCAGGTCTGCCCGGAGGCGGGGGACGCGTCGCCGGGGGCAGGGGACGCCCCTCGGAGTGGCGTGGACGGGTTCGTCGAGATCCCGCCATAGCCGAGGGCGACAGCCTTCCAGAACGCCTCGCGCTGGTCGGGCGCGCGCTGGTGCAGGTAGCTGTCGATGGCCGCTCGGACCCACGGGGCCGGGGTCGAAGGGCGGCGCGGATGCATCCGGCGGACTCATGCCGCGCCCATCGCCTTGACCAGGCGCTCGCGGGCCCGGCTGACACGGCTCTTCACGGTGCCGGTCTGGCAGCCCAGCACGGCAGCGGCCTCGTCGTAGAGCAGGCCGTCCACCATCACGAGGAGCAGGGTCTCGCGGTGCTCGGCAGTCAGGCCGTTCAGGGCCGCCTGGAGTTGGACGAGGCCGACGCGGTGCTCCTGCTCGGGCTCGAGGCGCAGGGTAGCGGCGAAGGCACCATCGACATCCTCGACCTCGCGGCGCAGCCGTTTGCGCTGATTGATGAAGGTATGACGCAGGATCGTGAACAGCCAGGCGATCAGCCGGCTCCTCGGCTCGAACCGCGACCGGTTCTCCCAGGCCCGCATCAGGGTGGTCTGGACCAGATCGTCCGCCTCGGCCGCGTTCCGGCACTGGGAGAAGGCGTAGCGGCGCAGACGCGGGACGGCAGCGACTAGGTCGACCCGGAACGTATCGGGCACCTGCCCATCGGCTTGCGCCGCCGAGACCGCGTCGCCGAGCCGAACCAGAACCCGACCGAGCTTCGAATCCTCCTCGATGCCGTCCGGAAAGGGAAAAATCTCGTTCAGTCGTCGGCCGATCAAATCCTGGATATGCCGCGGCAATCCTTCGCCCTCCGAAGAGGACCGGAGCACTGTGACGTCTGGCTGCACGGATGATCGCCCTCTTGTCTCGAACAGACGATGATTTGCCAGCCTCATAAGGAGTGGCGGCTGCCGGAGGCTTGTGATTGGGCAATCACATTCACGTCAATGATCCAGATATACCAGACAATCGCTTGTTGAACCCGGAACCGGCCTTCCACGGACTTGTTACGAGCTGGACTTCGCGAACAGCGCAATGCGCGATGGGAGCCCCGGTGACACTCGGCGTCGACAGGCATGAACTCCGACAGATCGTTGCGGGCTTGAGCGAGGGCGTGATCCTGGTCGAGCCGGACCAGACCATCGCCTATGCCAATGCGGCGGCGCTGGAGATGCACGGGGCCGAGACCCTGGAGGAGCTGGGCGGGACGGTGGACGCCTACCGGGCGCGCTTCTCCCTGCGCTACCGCAACAACCACGCCCCCAACCATTACCCGATCGAGCGCGTGGTGGCCGGCGAGAGCTTCCACGACGTCATCGTCGAGGTGACGCGGACCGACCGGCCAGACGCCGACTTCGTCCATTCCCTGCGCAGTCTCGTCGCCACCGACCGCGACGGCCAGCCGAGCTGCCTCGCCCTCATCCTCAAGGACGTCTCGGACCAGTTCGAGGCCGAGGCGCGCTTCGAGGCCACCTTCAATGCCAACCCGGCGCCGGCCCTGATCTGCCGGCTCGCGGATCTGCGCTTCGTCAAGGTCAATCTCGGCTTCCTGGAGATGACCGGCTACACCCGCGACGCCGTCATGGGCCGCAGCGTCTACGAGGTCGACGTCCTGGCCAATGCCCGCAACCGGGACCTGGCGATCGCCCGCCTCAACAGCGGGGGCACCATCCCGCAGATGGAGGCCTGCCTCGATCTGCCCGACGGCAGCACGCGCTTCGTCATCGTGGCCGGTCAGCCGATGGAACTCGGCGACGAGCCCTGCATGCTCTTCACCTTCGCCGATCTGGAACTGCGTCGGAAGGCCGAGACGGCCCTGCGCCAGAGCGAGGAGCGCTTCGCCAAGGCGTTCCGGCTCACCCCCGTGCCCACCCTGCTGGCCCGTGCCGAGGGACTGGCGATCACCGGGGTGAACGAGGCTTTCTCCCGCGTCTTCGGCTTCGGTGCCGAGACGGTGACCGGACGCACGCTGGCCGATCTCGATCTGTGGGTCTCACCGCCCCAGCGCGACCGGTTCGAGACCGCGCTCGCCCGCACCGGCTACGTCCTGGGCCTGGAGGTCTGCCTGCGCCACGAGGACGGGGCCAATCTCGACTGCCTGGTCTCGGCCGAGCGGGTGGAGATCGGCGCGGAATCCTTCGCGCTCCTCGTCCTGCAGGACATCACCGAGCGCAAGCGCACCGAGCGCGAGCTGTTCGAGGCCATCGAGGCGGTGATGGCCGACACCTCCTGGTTCAGCCGCGGACTGATCGAGAAGCTGGCGCATCTGCGCCAGCCGGGCGCCGGCCATCAGGATGCGGTCTCGCCCAACATGACGGTGCGCGAGCGCCAGATCCTCGACCTGATCTGCGCCGGCCTCTCCGACGAGGTGATCGCCCGGCGCCTGGGTCTGTCCAAGAACACGGTCCGCAATCATGCGGCCGCACTCTACCGCAAACTGGACGTCCACAAGCGCTCGGAGGCGATCGTCTGGGGCCGCAACAACGGCTTTCCGACCGCCCCATCCGGGTAAGAAAACACGGTCTACTGGTACGTCTGCATCATTGATGGGGCGGATCGCGGACCCATCTCAACAGCCATGCACCCAGCCATGGGTGCCGCGCGGCGGTGCCGCCGAACCCTCGCCCGTCTCCCGGAGTCCTGCCATGACCGCGACGAAGCCGCCCGCCTCCGCCGCTGCCGTGAAGGGCTCGGTCAAGGAAGCCATCGGCAAGCTGATCGGCGACGGGTCGGTCGAGGCCGAGGGCCGCAGCGAGGCGCAAGGCTCCCCTGAGGGGGATGGCTTTCCGGAGGGACAAGGCGAGCCCGAGGCCCGCAGGCCCGGGGCGGACAGGCCGGGCGGGGCCGACAAGCCGGCGACCCGGCCGGCCGGTCGCTAGCGGCGGGCCTCGCCCGACC